>NZ_JBLODY010000029.1:0-48816 GCF_047785625.1 Solidesulfovibrio sp. C21 | reverse complement strand
CAAAAAGGGTTCCCCTCTCGCATTCCCCTTCCTCAAAATTCTAACGCAACACAGGTCGCAAGACGCGCTCCAGCACACCTTGGACCTTGGAGATGGCCACGCCATAATTCGTCACGGGCACGCCCCGGCGCTGGCATTCCTTGATGCGCCGCAGCATCTCCATGCGCCCGAGCATGCACGAGCCGCAGTGGACGACCAGGGCGAAGCGTTCCAGGTCGTCGGGGAAATCGTGGCCCGAGTACATCTCGAATTCGAGGTCCCTGCCCGTGTACTGGGAGATCCAGCGGGGCAGCTTGACCCGGCCGATGTCGTCGGCCTGGGCGTGGTGGGAGCAGGCCTCGGCCATGAGCACGGTGTCCCCGTCGCGAAGCCGGTCGATGGTGGCGGCCCCGGCGGCGAGCGTCGGCAGATCGCCCTTGAACCGGGCGAACAGCGTGGAAAAGGTGGTCAGGGGCACGTCCTCGGGCACGTCGCCCGAGACCTTGAGGATGACCTGCGAGTCGGTGATGACCAGGGCCGGCGGCCGGCGCAGGTTGGAAAGCGCCGCTTCGAGTTCGCGCTCCTTGACCACCACGGCCGTGGCGTCGCCGTCGAGAATCTCGCGAAGGACCTGGACCTGGGGCAGGATGAGCCGGCCCTTGGGCGCGGCCAGGTCGATGGGCACCACACAGACCACGGTATCGCCCTCTCCAAAAAGGTCGCCGGCCAAGACCGGCTCGCGCACGGCCTCGGGCGGGGCCAGGGCGATGAGCGCCTCCTTGACCTCGGTCGCGCCCGCCCCGGTGGCGGCGCTGGCAACGACAATGCGCAGGCCCTGGTCGCGGCACCAGGCCACGTCGGCCTCGGAGGGCGCGGCCAGGTCGGCCTTGTTGAAGACCAGCAGGATGGGGATCTCAAGGCTTCGGATGTCGGCAATAATGGCTTTCTCGGCCTCGGTGAGCCCGGCAGCCTCGGCCACCACCACGGCGATGTCCGTGCGCCACAGCACCTTTTTGGTGGCCGCCACGCGAAGCGCCCCAAGTTCGCCCACGTCGTCGAGGCCGGCCGTGTCATAGAAGGTGACCGGGCCGAGCGGCAACAGTTCGTAGGGCTTGGCCACCGGGTCGGTGGTGGTGCCGGCGAAATCGGACACGATGGCCACTTCCTGGCCGGTGACGGCGTTTATGAGCGACGACTTGCCGGCATTGCGCCGGCCGACCAGGGTGATGATCAGCCTGACCCCGCGCGGGGCCTTGGTTTCGGACTCAGCCATGATGGCGTCTCCTCTTGGAACCGCCGACAGCCGTGGACGAAACGCGGCCCACGCGGCGGATGGCGGCGCGGGCGGCTTCCACGCGCGAGGCGGCGTCGGCGCGAAAGACGTTTTTCCCGGGATAGATGTTGTAGGCGGCACTGACGGACTCCGGGGTCAGCGACGGCATGATGACGTTGGCCCCGACGGTGAGCCCCTGCTCCCTGGCCCCTTCGCGCAGGGCGCTCAAGGCCGAGGTGGAGGGGATGTTGGCCAGGGGATTTAAAAGACGCAGGATGGCCATGGCCCGCAGCGCGGTCAGGACGGAGCCGGCGGCCTCGGTCCCGTAGGGCGTGTCGGGATGGGGCACGAAGGGTCCGGCCGCAATCATGTCCAGGTCCAGTTCGGCCAGGCGCAGGAGATCCCTGGCCAAAATATCCAACGTCATGCCGGGCAGGTCGGTGATGATGCCCGAGCCCACCTCGTAGCCGGAGGCCCGCAGGGCTTCGATGCGCCCCAGCCTGTCGGCCACGGTCAGCCCCGGCCGGGAACGGGCGTACAGCGCCTCGTCGAAGGTTTCCAGCTTGAGCAGGTAGCGGTCCGCGCCGCAGGAACGCCAGTAGTCGAGGTCGGCTGCGGGCCGGTCGCCGAGCGACAGGGTCACGGCCACATCCGACGCCTCCTTGGCCCCGGCCACGATGCGACCGATGTCCTCCTTGGAGTAGGCGAAATCGTCCCCGGACTGGAGCACCACCGTGCCGACGGACAGTTCCCCGGCCAGGGCTGTCGCGGCCAGGATGTCGTCCACGGCCATGCGATAGCGGGAAAGGCCCCTGTTGGCCCGGCGCAGGCCGCAGTAACGGCAGTTGTTAGCGCAGTGGTTGGAAAATTCGATGATGCCGCGCAGGTAGATTTCCAGGCCGAAGTTCTGCCGGGTCAGGGCCTCGGCGGCGGAAAAAAGCCCGGCATCGTCGGCTCCGGAGAGCAGTTGCGTAATTTCGGATGGGCGCATGGGCGATTCCTGGCGGATCAGGCCAAACGGCGCGAGGCGTTTCGCGCGGCCACACACTCGCACACCAGCCGGTAGGCCCCCTTGGCCAGGGGATCGAGGGCGGCCGGCGAGACGTCGTCCTCGGCGCGGGAGAGCAGATCGGCCACATCGGCCGGGATGGCCAGCCACAGGCCCTGGGGCGCGGGCACCGGGCCGTGCAGGTAATGGCCGGCGAAAATCGTGTCGCCGACAAGGAGGATCGGGGCCAGGGGCATGGCCTTGGTGCGGAAAAGCCTGACCTTGGTCGGGTGGCGCGCGGCCAGGGCGTCGCAAAAGGCGGCCGAGGCGGCGAACTCCCGGCGCAGGGTCACTTCCGGCACGTCCCGGCGCAAAATGGCCCGGAACTCCTCCCAATAGGCCGCGCCGGCCACCGGATCGAAGGACACGATATCCAGGCGCTCGAAGGTGGGCCGCGTCATGGCCGTTTCCAGCGCCGCGCCCATCTCCGGGTCCCGGCCGAAATTGGAATACATGCCGGCATGGAAAAAGAGCCTGTCGGCCACGGCCATGGCCTGGGCCAACCCGGCCCCATCCAAGCCGGTGTAAACCTGTATTTCCCGTCCTTCCTCAAGCATCGCCTTCTCCCATACCTTCCCCTTTATGGGGGGTCCGGGGGGCCCGTGGCCCCTCGGCGGGGTCCGGGGCGGAGCCCCGGTTCTCTTGTGACGTCATCACATCCGCGTAATCCCCTGCCTCATAGCCAAGTTTGCGCATGCGTTTGGGCGCAAGCAGCGCGGCGGCGGCCTCGCGCGTGAGGATGCCGGCGGCCTCGAGGTGTTCGGCCAGGGGCACGCCCTTGGCCTCGGAGGCGGCCATGAGCTTCGAGACGGCCTCGTAGCCGAGCGCCGGCACCAGCACCGTGGCCAGGGCATGGCTTTTTTCCACCAGCTCCCGGCAGCGCGCCTCATTGGCCGTGATGCCGGCCACGCACTTGTCGGCGAAAATCCGTGTCGCCTGGCGCAGGAGCCTCAGCGACTCGAGCAGGCTCTGGGTCACCAGCGGCAAAAACTGGTTGATCTGGAGCTGCCCCAGGCCGGCGGCCAGGGTCAGCGCCTGATGGTTGGCGACAACGCGCAAGGCCACCTGGCCCACGCATTCCGGGATCACGGGATTGACCTTGCCGGGCATGATGGACGAGCCGGCCTGGAGCGCGGGCAGGCGGATCTCGCCGATGCCCGTGGCCGGGCCGCTGGCCAGAAGCCGCAGGTCCGAGGAAATCTTCAGTAAATTCGCAGCGTACGCCGAAAGAATACCCGAGACCTCGACAAAGGGGTCGGCATTGGCCGTGGCGTCCACGAGATTTTCCGCCCGGGAAAGCGGCAGCCCGGTGAGGCCCCGCAGATGCTCGGCCGCCCGGAAAATGAACTCGCGCGGCGCGCCAAGGCCGGTGCCCACGGCCGTGCCGCCAAGCGGCACCTGCTTGATGCGCTCGCGGCACTTGAAAATGCGCCAGCGGTCGCGGGAGAGGGCCTCGGCAAAGGCCCCGAACTCCATGCCGAGGGTGAGCGGCACGGCGTCCATGCATTCGGTGCGGCCGACCTTGACCACATGGGCGAAGGCCGCCTCCTTTTCCTGGAAGACTTCCTGCAAACGCGCCGTGGCCGCTTCCAGGTCCTTGAGCAGCCACAAGGCCGCGACCCTAAGCGCCGTGGGGTAGGTGTCGTTGGTGGACTGGTGCAGGTTGACGTGGCCAAGGGGCGAAAGAAAATCATACTCGCCCGGTTTACGCCCCAAAAGCTGCAAGGCCCGGTTGGCCACCACCTCGTTGAGGTTCATGTTGGTGGAGGTGCCGGCCCCGCCCTGGTAGGGATCGACCAGGAACTGGTCGGCATGGCGGCCCTCGGCGACCTCGTCGCAGGCGGCCGCGATGGCCCCGGCCCTCCCCGGGTCCAGATGGCCGGTGTCCAGGTTGGCCTTGGCGCAGGCCGCCTTGACCATGGCGTAGGCCCGGATGAATTCCGGGAAAAGACGCGTTTCGGAGACAGGGAAATTCTCGATGGCCCGAAGCGTGTGGATGCCGTACAGGGCGCCCTCGGGGAGCTGTCGCGCTCCCAGGGCATCGCTTTCCTGTCGCATGTGACAACTCCCCAAGTGGCGACCCCATGCGTGCGTCGGGGACCGGAACATCCGGCCGCACCGCGCACGCTGCGGCGGCTTCGGTAACACGAACAGTGTAAAAGATCACGCGGAAGCAGGGGCTCCGCCCCTGCACCCCGCCGAGGGGCCAAGGGCCCCCCGGTCCCCCCGTCATGTGGCGCCGGAATCGACGCGACGGTCTTGCCTGCAAGCCGACGCCGCGTCGATTCCGACGCCACTGACAGGTCACCAGCCTGCCACGGGAGGAGTTAAGGAGGAACATTTCAAAGAACGTCTTTGGTCAAGGGGAGTCCGGGGGGCATCAAGCCCCCCGGCGGAGAGGTCCAGGAGAGGCAGAGCCTCTCCTGGGTCTTCTCCTAGAGGCGCTGCCGCTTGAAGTAGTGGGTATGCAGCAGCTGATGCGAGCGTTCGGAGAGCGGCTTGCCCAGGAACTTCTCGTAGAGTTCGATGATGTAGGGGTTCTCGTGGGACTTGCGCAGCGGCTTGCCCGCGTCTTCGTCGTAGAGGACCTTGGTGCGCAGCTTCAACAGTTCCACATCGCCGTGGTGGTAGGGCTGTCCGCCGCCGCCGATGCAGCCGCCCGGACAGGCCATGACCTCGATGGCGTGGAAGGTCTCGCCCGCGCGCACGCGGTTCAGGAGTTCCCGCGCGTTGCCCAGGCCATGGGCCACGCCGATGACAAGTTCGTTGTCGCCGACCTTGACCTTGGCCTTCTTGACACCTGCCATGCCGCGCACGTCCTCGAAGTCGACCTTCTTGAGCGTTTCGCCGGTGGCCAGCTCGTAGGCGGTGCGCAGCGCCGCCTCGATGACGCCGCCGGTGACGCCGAAGATCGGGGCCGCGCCCGTGGACGCGCCAAGGGGCGCATCGAAGTCCTCGTCGGGCAGGCCGGCGAAGTCGATGTTCATGCGCTTGACGAGCTTGGCCAGCTCACGGGTGGTGATGACGATGTCGACGTCCGGGTTGCCGTTCACGGAGAATTCCGGACGGGCGCGCTCGTACTTCTTGGCCAGGCAGGGCATGACCGAGACGACCACGAGCTTTTCGCGCGGGATGCCGAGCAGGTCGGCGTAGTAGGTCTTGGCGATGGCGCCGAACATCTGCTGCGGCGACTTGGCCGTGGACGGCACGTCGAGCATGTCCGGAAACTGGTGTTCGAAGAACTTGACCCAGCCCGGGCAGCAGGAGGTGAGGATGGGCAGCTTGACCGAGGTGTCGCCGGCCAGATGCTTGCCCAGGCGGTCGAGGAATTCCGAGCCTTCCTCCATGATGGTCAGGTCGGCGGCGAAGTCGGTGTCGAAGACGTGGTCGAAGCCCAGGCGGCGCAGGGCGGCGACCATCTTGCCGGTGACCGAGGTGCCGGGGGCGATGCCGAGGTCCTCGCCGAGGGCCGCGCGCACGGCCGGGGCGGTCTGGACGATGACGACCTTGTCCGGGTTGGCCAGGGCCTCGACCACTTCCCAGATGTACTCGTGCTCGACCAGGGCGCCGGTGGGGCACACGGCCACGCACTGGCCGCAGTTGGTGCACACGGTGTCGGCCAGATTCATCTCGAAGGCCGGGGCGACCACGGCGGTGAAGCCGCGGTTGACGCCCGAGAGCACGCCGCAGGTCTGGACCGTATTGCACATGGTCTCGCAACGGCGGCACATGATGCACTTGTCCATGTCGCGGATGATGGAGGCGGAAATGTCCTTGCGGTAGTGGGACATCTCGCCGCCGTCATAGGGCGACTCGCGGATGCCGAAACGCTCGGACAGGGCCTGCAGTTCGCACTCGCCGGACTTGGCGCAGACCAGGCAGTCCTTGGGGTGGTCGGACAGCAGCAGCTCGAGCACGGTGCGGCGGGCGTTAAGCACCCGCAAGGTATTGGTCTTGACCACCATGTTGTCGGTGACCGGGGTGGCGCAGGACGGGGCCAGATTGCGCCGGCCCTCGACCTCGACCACGCAGATGCGGCAGGAGGCGGCCTTGTTGTTGATCGAAAGCGCCTCGAGGTTGAGGTAGCACAGGGTCGGAATGTCGATGTCGAGCGTCTTGGCGGCATCCAGGATGGTGCTGCCCTCCGGCACGGACGTCGTTTTGCCGTCTATGGTTATTGTCAGCATGGACATTGCGGACCTCCTTGGATCCTTATTGCTTGATGATGGAGTCGAACTTGCACTTGTCGTAGCAGGCGCCGCATTTGATGCACCGTGTGGCATCAATGGTGTGCGGCTGCTTCTTCGTGCCGGAAATGCACTCCACCGGGCAGACCCTGGTGCACAGGCCGCAGCCGGTGCACTTGGCGGGATCGATGGTATAGGTCAGCAGGGCCGTGCAGACGTGGGCCGGGCACTTCTTGTCGTCGATGTGGGCCGCGTATTCGTCGGCAAAGGTGTCCATGGTGGACAGGATCGGGTTGGGCATGGTCTGCCCGAGGCCGCACAGGGCCGTGTCCTTGATGATCTCGGACAGGGACTTGAGCCGGTCGAGGTCGGCCCGGACGCCCTTGCCCTTGGTGATCCTGTCCAGGATCTCGTAGAGGCGCTTGGAGCCGATGCGGCAGGGGGTGCACTTGCCGCAGGTCTCGTCCATGGTGAAGTCCAGGAAGAACTTGGCCACGGACACCATGCAGTCGTCCTCGTCCATGACGACCATGCCGCCGGAACCCATGATGGACTTGCAGGCGGCCAGCGACTCGTAGTCGATGGCCACGTCGAGGTCCTTGTTGGCCAGCGCGCCGCCGGAGGGCCCGCCGGTCTGCACGGCCTTGAAGGCCTTGCCGTCGGGGCAGCCGCCGCCGATGTCGAAGATGACCTCGCGCAGGGTGATGCCCATGGGGACCTCGATCAGGCCCACGTTCTGGATCTTGCCGGCCAGGGCGAAGACCTTGGTGCCCTTGGAGGTGGCGGTGCCGATCCCGGAGAACCAGTCCGCGCCGTTGATGATGATGGCGGGGATGTTGGCGAAGGTCTCGACGTTGTTGACGATGGTGGGCTTTTCCCAATAGCCGGACTGGGCCGGGAACGGCGGCTTGGTCACGGGCTCGCCGCGCCTGCCTTCCATGGAACGGATGAGCGCCGTTTCCTCGCCGCAGACGAACGCGCCGGCGCCGTACTTCAGTTCGATGTCGAAATCGAAGCCCGAGCCGAAGATGTTCTCGCCGAGCAGGCCGTAGTCGCGGGCATCGTCGATGGCCTTTTTGAGGCGCTTGATGGCCAGGGGATACTCGGCCCGGATGTAGACCGTGCCCCGGGTGGCCCCGATGGCGTAGCCGCCGATGGCCATGGCCTCCACCACCGTGTGGGGGTCGCCCTCGAGCACGGCGCGGTCCATGAACGCGCCCGGGTCGCCTTCGTCGGCGTTGCACACCATGTACTTCTGGTCGGCCTTGTTGCCGAGCGCGATGCCCCACTTGATGCCGGTGGGGAAGCCCGCGCCGCCGCGGCCGCGCAGGCCCGAACGCTTGACCAGGTCCACCACTTCGGCCGGGGTCATGGTCAGGACCTTGGCCAGTCCCTCATAGCCCCGCAGGGCGATGTAGTCGTCGATATTTTCCGGATCGATGAAGCCGCAATTGCGGGTGGCGATCCGAAGCTGCTTTTTTTCCGTGGTCGTCGCTGCCATATCGTCGTCTCCCGGTAGTTTTTTTTACAGGACTACCCGTTCGTAGTTGACGGGGATGATTCCCTCGACCGGTTCGCCCTTCATGACGTACTCGGTGACGAGTTCCCGGGCCCTGTTTTCATCCACGCCGCCGAAGACGACGGGGGCCTTGCCCGGCAGCGTGATTTCCACCGTGGGCTCGGCGTAGCAGTAGGTCATGCAGCCCGACTGCATGAATTCCACGCCGGTGAGCCCGTTTTTGGCCACTTCGTCCTGCATGGCCTCCATGGCGGCCTTGCCGCCGGCGGCGATGGAACAGGTGGCCAGGGACACGTTGATGATGGTCTTGCCTTTGGCGACGGCCTTGCGGTCAAGAATCTCCTGGCGCTTGGCCTTGAGGTCTTCGAGGGATCGGATGGTGCTCATTCAAAGCGCTCCTTATCTAAAAATCGCTCACGATTGCGCTAGTATTCGGCCAGGATCTTCTTGACCTGCCCAGGCGTCACATTGCCGTAGACCTTCTCCCCGACCATGACGATGGGGGCCAGGGCGCAGCCGCCGACACAACGCAGGGTGTCGATGGAGAACTTGCCGTCCGGGGTCACGTCGCCGATGTCGATCTTGAGCTGCTCCTTGAAGGCATGGACAACCTTGTCCGCGCCCTTGACGAAGCAGGCCGTGCCCATGCAGCAGGAGATGGGGTACTTGCCCTTGGGCACCATGGTGAAAAACGTATAGAAGCTGACGACGCCGTAGACCTGGGCCAGGGGGACTTCCATGTAATCGGCCACGAACTGCTGCACTTCGATGGGCAGATAGCCAAAAACACTTTGGGCCTTATGGAGCACGGTGACGAGATGGCCTTCTTTCTGGGGAAGGGACTCAATGAACTGAACGACTTCCCGGTACAACGGCTGCGGCAAAACCGCATGATCCGGCACCCTGCATTCGCCGACCGCTTGGCAAGTTGAGTTTTGCATACAAAAACACCTCTCCTTGTGGCATTTTAAAGTTCTCGGGAAAACGGGGCGGTATGCCTGCCGCCGCACCTTGTGCCCTGGCGACCTTGCGGCCTTTGTCCCCGCCGCATTCCTGCCCACGGAGATTGTGATTATTTTCACAATCTAGGGGGGCTTATTACCTCGGGCCGTGCCTGCCGCCACCCGCGCCAGGTCAGGCCTTTTTTCACCACGTCTGCCCCGTAGACAGCAATAACCGGACCAATAAAAAAAAGCCTGCTTATACAGGCTCTTGATAAAAACAGGTCGGGAGCAGGCACCCATGAAACGACTCCCCCTGAGACGTCCACCTGAAGCAAGGGGAGTGGACAAGGCCTGGCCACGCCTAAAAATATCCTTAAAATATAGTATATTAAAAGCAAAAAGACAAAGTGCGCTAGCCGCCGGGAAAAAATGGGTCAAAATGCTACCCCCAGACGTCACAGACCGTGCCGCTTCCGAAAAGACCGCTCTTTACAGGTTCAAAATCACGGTAACATTTTTCCGATGAAAATACACCCCCCTTGCGCCTCTCGCATGGGGAGAAAGATTTCCCTGAACAGCCGGACCGGTGTATGAGGCAGCCATGCCGGAGGCTGTATGGATTTCGACATAAACGCCCTGCCCCCCTGTGACGTTTTGATCCTCGGCGCCGGACTGGCCGGGCTGTGCGCGGCCCAGGCGGCCCTCGCCGCCGTTCCCGGAGCGGCCGTGACCGTGGTCGCGCCCTGGCCCGGGCCGACGGGGTCGTCACTGGCCAACCGCAACGGACGCCTTGGGCTGCACGTGCCGGCCGACGACGCCGCGCGCGAGGCGTTTTGCCGCGAGGCGACCGAACTGGGCCGGCCGGGCCGTGTCCGCCCCGACCTTGTCGCCGTGCTGGCCGCCGAGGCGGCCGCCCGCTGCCGGGAACTGGAGGCGCTGGGGGTGGCCCTGCGGCCGGGCGCGGATGGCGACCTCGCCGGCCAGCCCTCCTGTTTTTCCCCGGATTCCCGTCGCGCCGTGATCATCGAGGATCTGCCCGCCGCCTACGGCGCCCTGCATGGCCGTGTCCTCTCCCTGGGCGGACGCTTTTCGCCGGGGCTCACCGCCCTTTCCCTGCTGCGCGACCCGGACAGCAGCCGGGTACGCGGGGCGCTGCTGGAGGACTATGCCGGGCGCCGATTCGTCGCCCCGGCCCGCGAGACGATCGCGGCCATGGGCGGCACGGCCGGGCTGTGGCTCTACAACCAGGCCGGACGGGGCGGCAGCGGCTGGGGGCATGGCCTGCTGGCCGCGGCCGGGGCGGGCATGGCCAATACGGCCTTCATGCAGTGGCTGTGGATGGGCACCGCGACAAGGCGGTTTTGGCCCGTGTGGCGGCTGGCGACCGGCGAAGCGGTCCTTTGCGACGAAGCCGGCCGGCCCACCCCCCTGCCCGGGGACGTCCGCGCGGCGGCCGCCGGGCGCGCGGGACACTGCCCACTGGGGCATGGCCTGCCCGACGCCGCCCTGGACCGCTTCGTCCTGGATCAGGCCGACGCGCTGGGGATCGCCGCCGTGACCGAAGGGGCCACGCGGACCCAGATCGTCCTGGCCGCCCAGGCCACAAACGGCGGGGCGCTTATCGACGCCACGGGCGCAACCGACGTGCCCGGGCTTTTCGCCGTCGGGGAATGCGCCACAGGCATGCACGGGGCCAACCGGCTGGGCGGGGCCATGGCCACGGCCTGCCTGGTGTTCGGGGCCCGGGCCGGGCGCGCGGCGGCCCTTCGCGCCAAGGACGCGGCCGAAGCCGCCGGGGATATCCGGGGACTGGCGGCAAGCACCCCTCGCGCCTGTTGCCGGGACATGCGCCAGCGCGGCGAAATAAGACGGCAGGTCGCCGACGCCTTGCAGCGCCTGGGTTTGCCCCGTGGCGAGGCCGATCCCGCGCCGCTCATCTGCCGTCTGGAAACCCTGGACGCTTCCGCCTCCGACGCCGGCGCGGCCAGCCTTGTGGCGGCGGCCCTGTGCTTTGCCCGGGGCAAGGCCTCCGCGCCGCCGGTTGACTCTCCGGCCCAGGCGGTTACAGACGCTTCATGCGTATCGTCATGATTGCCGAAAACGATCCCGCCGGCACGGGATCGCTTTTCCGAAGCGCCATAAACCGGCTCACCGACCATACCTGCCGGCTGGTCACGACCCAGCTGCGCTACAACCACCTCTTTCCCAAGGACCTGCACGTGCCCTGGCTCGACGCGGCCGGGCGCGACGAACTGGCGGAGGTGCTCGATACGGCCGACGTCTTCCATTTCCACATGCTGGCCGACGAGCACATGCCGCTCGGGGAGATCACCGCCGCGCCGTTTCTCCCCGGCAAAAAGATCGTCCACCACCACCACGGCCACCACGCCTTCCGGTCCGACCCGGAGTTTTTCCAGAAGAAATACCGGGAGCTTGGCCGCACAAACCTGCTCGTCAGCACGCCCGACCTGCTGCCGAAACTGCCCGGGGCGCGCTGGCAGCCGAACCTCGTGCCCGAAGGCGACCCGGCATACAAGCCCCATCCGCGCCGGCCCGACGGCAGGGTGCGCCTTGGCCACTCCCCCACCCGCAAGGAGCTCAAGAACACGGACACGCTGCTGGCCGTCTGCCAACGCCTCAAGGCGGAACTGCCCCAGCTGACCTGGGACATCATCGACGACGCCAGCCATGCCGACTGCCTGGCCAGAAAACAGGCCTGCGACATCGTCTTCGACCACATGCAGGGCTACTTCGGCATGTCGTCCCTGGAGGCGCTCTCCCAGGGCACGCCGGTCATCGCCGGGCTCGACGCCTGGAACAGGACCGCCATCCGGGACTTCTTCCACTGCGACACCCTGCCCTGGGTCCTGGCCCATGACGCAACGGAGCTCGAACACGCCCTGGGCGAACTGGTGCGCGACGCCGGGGCGCGACGGGAGATCGGCGCGGCCTCGCGCGCCTTCATGGAAGACGTCTGGAACGAGGCGTTCCTGGCCCGCTCCCTTGGCGCCTATTATGAAACACTGACATAGCCTAACCCATAAATTTCCCCATTCCACGACGACGCGGCGTCACGTTCCCGACGTCCCTTGGCCTTTGAAGACAATGACGCGCCGCATCCGTATTGAACAACCAGGGACAGCGAGGTATCGTAAAAGAAAAATCCGTTTCACAAGGTTCCTGCCCGACCAAAGGAGAACGCTATGACCGCCCATACGGCACCTTCTAGCGGAATTGCCGCCTTCCTCCGCAATATCTCCATAACCTGGCGCTTCATCCTGCTTCTCGGCCTTTTCGCTATCTTCATCTGCGCTGTTGTTCTGACGTTTTATACGGGCATGCGCACACAACTGCACCATACCATCGAAGTTGCCCAGGACATCCTGATACAGGGACAGCGGGAAAAACTGGCCGTGGCCTCCGACACTCTGTCCGAGGCCATTGGCCAGGCCATAAAAAACGAGCCTGATCCGACCAAACGCATCGAAACCATCCGCGCCATGGTGGACACTGTCCGCTTCGAACAGGACAAATCGGGCTATTTCTTCGTCTACCAGGGGACGATCAATGTCGCGCTACCCCCGGCCAAGGCCAAGCAGGGCACGGACCTCGGCGGGGCCAAGGACGCAAACGGCGTGTACTACGTGCGCGAGCTGATGGAAAAGGCCAAAAGCGGCGGCGGATTCGTCCAATACATCTTTCCCAAACCGGGCCAGGGCGACCAGCCGAAGCTGGCCTATGCCGCCATGATTCCCGGCACGGACATGTGGCTTGGCACCGGCATCTACATCGACAACGTGGACCGGGCCAAGGACGCCATCCGGGCCGAAAGCGAAAAGCACATCCACGCGGTGCTGACCGGCATCTTCACCGGCATCGGCGTGGGTCTGGTCGTGCTGATCGGCCTGTGCCTGGTGATCATCGCCTCCATCACCGGCCCCATCCGGCAGGCGACGGGCGCGGCCGAGCGCTGCGCCGAAGGGGACCTGGACATCCGGCTTGACGCCATCGGCAAGGACGAGGCCGCCCTCATGCAGCGCGCGCTCAACACCATGGTCGGCACGCTTCGGGCCAACATGGCCGCCATCGAAGCCAAGACCAGGGAATCCGAGGAAAAGGCCCGGGCGGCGCAACAGGCGCGCGGCATGGCCGAAGAGGCCACGAAACAGGCGCACCAAGCCAAGGCCGAAGGCCAGCTCCAGGCGGCGCAACAGCTCGAAGGCGTGGTCGGCGTCATCTCCGAGGAATCGGCGTCGCTTTCGGCCCGCATCGAGGAATCGAACCAGGGCGCCCAGGACCAGTCCCAGCGCATGGCCGAGACCGCCACGGCCATGGAAGAGATGAACGCCACAGTGCTCGAGGTGGCCAAAAATGCCGCCAACGCCGCCGCAACGACCGACGCGGCCCACACTAAGGCGGGCAGCGGCGCTGACGTCGTCAACCGGATGGTGGAAAGCATCGGCCGGGTGCGGACCCGGTCCGAAGCCCTCAAGGAGGACATGGGCCGGCTGGGCGGGCAGGCCCAGGACATCGGCCGCATCATGAACGTCATTTCCGACATCGCCGACCAGACCAACCTGCTGGCCTTAAATGCCGCCATCGAGGCGGCCCGGGCCGGCGAGGCCGGGCGCGGCTTCGCCGTGGTCGCCGACGAGGTCAGGAAGCTGGCCGAAAAGACCATGACCGCCACCAAGGAGGTGGGGGAGGCCATTTCGGGCATCCAGCAGGGCACCAGCCGCAATGTGGAAAACGTCGTCCAGTCCGGCCAGGCCGTGGAGGAGGCGCATGGACTTGCGGCCACGGCCGGCGCGGCGCTTGCGGAAATCGTGCACCTGGTGGAGGACGCCTCGGACCAGGTCCGCTCCATCGCCACGGCGGCGGAACAGCAATCCGCGACCAGCGAGGAGATCAACCGCTCCATCGACGCGATCAATTCCATCTCGGAGGCCACGTCGCGGTCCATGGCCGACGCGGCCCGGGCTGTCGGCAAACTGGCCCGGCAGACCCAGGACCTCGAAGCCCTGATGACGGCCCTCGAGGCGGAAGGCCGCAGCGCGGCGGTCAAGGCCATCGCCTGAGCCCTCTGTCTGTGCAACAAAAAAGGGCGGTCCCTGTCGGGACCGCCCTGAATGCACGTCATCGCCCCTGCGTTAAGCACGATAAATATTACCTTCCATGCACCACAATTCGACAAAAAGTCCACTATGGGATTCAAGACATAACCATCTTAAATATCACCATTTTGCCTTTTCAGCTCTCTCAAGAATACCTTGTAACAATTGCACATTGTCATTTTCTGTCAACGCCATATTTCTAATTTGTACAAATTTCTTCATGTCACAAACGACGCCACTAGAAACAACCACACCACCCAAGACGATAGCACCCTCAATACTTGATTTCAAATTACCAGCATCGGCTTCTTCTTTCTTATCCAATGGAAGCATCAATTGATATGCCGTTATTTTTTTACACCGTTTCATGCTCCCTCCAAATCAATCGGCGACCAATTTTTCCAGCAACCCAGTCTCTTTCAATCTCTTAACCACTCTATCCTCATAATCTACAAAAGAATCCATTAATTGCTGCAAAATAGGTTTTGATCTTCTCAAATCAATTTCTATACTACACCCATCACTTTTCTTGTCTCTATCTCGAAAAATACTTGTAAATTGTTTTGGAGCGACACCCTCAAACGGCAAGAACTTCACTTTATCGCCATTGATTTCAATATCATCAGAGTCTAGTACAATTGAATCGCTATGCAATTCATAAGCCAAACTTTTTTCATATGGCTCTATATAAAAAACACGCTTTATACCAGAAGCAACAATATGACGCGCACAGTGGTGACAAGGGAAAGTAGTACAGTACAAAGTTGCCCCTTCCAAACCATGTGCCCCACTACGAGCAGCAGATGTAATAGCATCCATCTCGGCATGTACTGCGCGCGAAAATTCTATTATATCTTTTAATTTTGTATTTTTTTTAATTTCATCTAACGCTGTTTTGATCATTTCATCTTTTACAGAGAGTGGAAATTTTTTTCTTAAAATCGCCGCTAATTGTTTAAAAATATCATTTTTATATTCATCATTTTTGCATCCACCAGTATTGTAACAATTATACGTCTCCTGCTCCCCATCTCCGTAAAGACCTCCGCCAAACTTCGGCACATCATTTCTGCCCGTAGACACTATCTCCCCATTATGCCCAATTATAGCAGCACCAACCTGCCTTGAAAGGCATGATGATCTGTGAGCAGAAGCTTGTGCAATATGCATAGCGTACTCATGTATTGTTGGTGTATACTTATTATCAGACAGAATCAGTCCAATATATCTTTTAAGAGGATCGTTTAATGCATTTTTGATATTCTTTATATTTCGTATGAAAAAATCAGCATGGAAAATCGTTTTAATAAATTTTTGCCCACTATTAATTTCTTCCATCTTATCTCTTTCAATCAATTGCGCAGAGGCTGCTCTATCTATCTTCTTTTGACCAATCAATCTTTCTTTCCGAATATTTTCAGGACACAACACCCCAAAAAGATAAAACATCTTTCCATATACAGTTTGAAGCAATCTCCATTCGTCTGGATGCTTCAAACTGTCAACTATTGTCGCAAAACGACGGACGGTATGAGCTTTTACCTCCGCAGCATCCGATTTCTTTTCTTTTTCAGATTTTTCCCTGTCCATTGAAATCTTAAATATCGCCAGTTGTGCTAAAACGTCATTAGAATACATTTCCCTTAAAGAATTGCCCTCATCCTGAAGCATCAAATATCTATCAGCTATACTTGAGCCCTCCAGTTCTTTAACAAAATCTTCTTTTGTACTACATTGTTTTATAAAATCACTCAATTTTATATAAACAACGTCATACCCATATTCCTCTAAAATTTTTTGTATTTTCTCCCCAACTGTCGTAGCTCCACTCCCTATAGCCCCGCAAAGTGCAATAACCAGCTCATCTGTCACCCTGCCGTGAATTTCCTGAATACATGTGGAAGAGGTCTTATATCCTTTCCTACTCCCTTCGATAATTTTCAAGGCCTCTTGCATACTTATACCCTTTGTGTCTGAGATAATACATTAAAATAATTTATAATTATATTTTACCCCAACATAAAATAAAACAAAAGTTAAAAGGCGGCCTCCTAACTAGAAAGCCGCCTCTGTCTTGCAGGATCACCGCTACCGGCTCTACCCGGCCACGGCCGCCCGCACTTTGGCGAAGGCTTCCTCGATGCCGGCCGGATCGGTGCCGCCGGCCTGCGCCATGTCCGGACGCCCGCCGCCCGAGCCGCCGACCGCCGCCGCCGCCTCCTTAATGAGCGCCGGCGCGGTGAAACGGCCGTGCAAATCCTTGCTCACGGCCACGATGAGGCTCACCTTGCCGCCGTCCTGCTCGGCCGCGATGGCCACGACCCCGGACGGAACCTTGCTGCGCAGATCGTCCATGGCCTCGCGAAGCGCCTTGATGTTCGGCGCGTCGACCTTGGCGCAAAGCACCTTCACCCCGCCGATCTCCTCGAGGCCGGAGAGCAGGTCGCGCCCCTGGCCCGAGGCCAGCTTGGCGGCGAGCTGTTCCTTTTCCTTGGTCAGGGCCCTGATGTCGTCCTGAAGCTTCTTGATGCGCCCGGGCAGCTCCCCGGCCTTGGCCTTGGCCGCGTGCAGGCTTTCCTCCAGCTCGCCGCGCATCTCGCGCACGTGCCTGAGGGTATTGAATCCCGTGGCCGCCTCGATGCGCCGCGTGCCGGCGGCAACGCCCGATTCGGACAGGATCAGAAAGCTGCCGGCCTGGCCGGTGGCGGAAAGATGCGTGCCGCCGCAAAATTCCATGGACACGCCCGGCACCTCGACCACGCGCACCGTATCGCCGTACTTCTCGCCGAAAAGGGCGGTCGCGCCCTTGGACCGGGCCGCCTCGATGGGCAGGACCTCGGTCGTCACCGGCGCGTCGAGAAGGATGGACGCGTTGACCTCGTCCTCCACCCGGGACAGCTCCTCGGGGGTCATGGCCGCGATGTGGGTGAAGTCGAAGCGCAGCCGGTCCGGGGTCACCAGCGACCCGGCCTGGTTGACGTGGGAGCCGAGCACGTTTTTAAGCGCCTTGTGGAGCAGATGGGTGCAGGTGTGGTTGCGGGCGGTTGCGGCGCGAACGGCCGTATCCACGGCCAGATCGGCCTCCTGGTCGAGCAGGATTTCGCCCTCGGCAATCGTTATGTGGTGCGCGGTCAGCTCCGGGCCGGCCTTGATGGTGCCGGCAACCGTGGCGTTGCCGGTCAGCGTCGTGATGGAGCCCACGTCGCCGGCCTGGCCGCCGGATTCGCCGTAAAACGGGGTCACGGCGCACACGGCGTAGCCGGTCTCGCCGGCGGTGAGCCGTTCCACGGCCTGGCCCTCGGCGGAAATGAGCGCATTGACGCGGCTTTGGGCGACAAGCGTCTCATAGCCCACGAACCGGGACTTCATGCCGGATTCGAGCAGCTCCAGAAACAGCACCGCCGGGTCGGTCTCGCCGCTGCCCTTCCAGGCCTTTTTCGCCCGGGCCTTCTGCTCGGCCATGCAGGCCTTGTAGCCGTCCTCGTCGGTGGTGATGCCGCGCTTGTCGGCCACGTCGTTGACGATGTCCAGCGGGAATCCGTAGGTGTCGTAGAGCTTGAAGGCGAACTGTCCGGTGATGGTCTTTTCGCCGGCCGCCTCCATGCGGTCCAGCTCCTCGGCCAGGATGGCCAGCCCCTTGTCCAGGGTCACGCCGAAACGCTCCTCCTCCTCGCGCACCATGCGCTCCATGAAATCGCGCGTGGCCACAAGTTCGGGGTAGGCGTCGCCCATGACCTCGACCACCGTGCCGGCGGTCTTGAACAGGAAGGGATCGGACAGGCCGATGAGCTTGCCGAAACGCAGGGCCCGGCGAATGAGCCGCCGCAGCACATAGCCCCGGCCTTCGTTGGAGGGCATGACCCCGTCGGCCACCAGGAAGGCCACGGCCCGGCTGTGGTCGGCGATGACGCGAAGGGCCGTGTCCTGCTCGTCGGTCGCGCCGTAGGTCACGCCGGCAATGGAGGCCGCCGTGGCGATGATGGTCTGGAACAGGTCGATGTCGAAATTGGAGTGCACGCCCTGGACCACGGCGGCAATGCGCTCAAGCCCCATGCCGGTGTCGATGCTCGGGCGCGGCAAGGCCACGCGCTCGCCGGACTCCAGCTGGTCGTACTGCATAAAGACGAGGTTCCAGATTTCCAGGTACCGGTCGCAATCGCAGGAGCCGATGCCGCAATCCGGTCCGCAGGAAACCTCCTCGCCCCGGTCGTACATGATCTCCGAGCAGGGGCCGCAGGGGCCGGTGTCGCCCATGGACCAGAAGTTGTCCTTCTCGCCCAGGCGGTAGATGCGGTCCGGAGTCAGCCCGGCCACCTTCTGCCACAGGCCGAAGGCCTCGTCGTCGTCCTGGTAGACCGTGGCATAGAGCCGGCTCTTGTCCAGGCCGATGACCTCGGTCAAAAAGGTCCAGGCGAAGCGGATGGCGTCTTCCTTGAAGTAGTCGCCAAAGGAAAAGTTGCCGAGCATCTCGAAAAACGTGTGGTGGCGGGCGGTGCGGCCGACGTTTTCCAGATCGTTGTGCTTGCCGCCCACGCGCAGGCACTTCTGCGAGGTGGTGGCGCGCTTGTAGCCGGGCTTGTCCTGGCCGAGAAAGACCTTCTTGAACTGGACCATGCCGGCATTGGTGAAAAGCAGCGAAGGGTCCTCGCGCGGAATCAGCGGGGAGGAGGCCACTTTCTGGTGACCCTGGGCAGCGAAGAAGTCCAGGAATTTGGCGCGGATTTCATGAGCCGTCATCATTGTCGTATGCCTCCGCTGGAGGGGGAGCCCGGAGCGGCGTCGCCCTCCGGGACCTCCCCACCGGGGGGAGAATCCCCCCCCCCGGGCCCCCTTTCATAAGAAGGTCAGGGTTATTGTTTCAATGCGCATTCGCCCTTCGCGGGGCCAAAAGGGATTCGACGGGCACGCCAACGCGTTGGCGCACATCGTCGAATCCCTTTTGACCCCAGGCAGGGGGCGGGGCCGGGGCAAGACACCCCGGCCTTTCCATTACATGCCGTCTTCTTCCTCGATGGCCTCGGGGGAGATGGGCGGCGGCGTACCCTCGGCGAATCCCAGGTGCTCGAGCAGCTTGCCTTCGATCTGGTCGCGGATGTCGGTATGCTCCTGGAGAAAGGCCCGCACGTTGTCGCGGCCCTGGCCCAGACGCTCGGAGCCGAACGAGAACCAGGCCCCGGACTTGTCCACGATGCCGGCGTCCACGCCCATGTCGATGAGCTCGCCTTCGCGGGAGACGCCCGTGCCGTAAAGAATGTCGAACAGGGCCTCGCGAAACGGCGGCGCGACCTTGTTTTTCACCACCTTGACCCGGCAGCGGCTGCCATAGGTTTCTTCCTTGTCCTTGAGCGTCTGGATACGGCGGATGTCCAGGCGCACGCTGGCGTAGAATTTGAGCGCGTTGCCGCCGGTGGTGGTTTCCGGGCTGCCGTAGCCGGTCATGCCGATCTTCATGCGGATCTGGTTGATGAAGATGACCGAAGCCTGCGACTTGTGGATGGTGCCGGTCAGCTTGCGCATGGCGTGGGACATGAGCCGCGCCTGGCCGCCGACCTGGGTCTCGCCCATCTCGCCCTCGAGTTCGGCCTGGGGAATCAGCGCCGCGACAGAGTCGATGACCACCACGTCCACGGCTCCCGAGCGCACGAGCAGGTCGGCGATGTCGAGGGCCTGTTCGCCGTAGTCGGGCTGGGAGATGAGCAGTTCCGGGGTGTCGACGCCAAGTCGCCGGGCATAGTTGACGTCCAGGGCGTGTTCGGCGTCGATGAAGGCCGCCGTGCCGCCGAGTTTTTGCGATTCGGCGATGATGTGCAGGGCGAGCGTGGTTTTGCCCGAGGATTCCGGGCCGTAAATCTCGGTGATGCGCCCTTTGGGGATGCCGCCGATGCCAAGGGCCAGATCGAGACCGATAGAGCCGGTGGGGATGGACGGAATCTTCACATGGGCCGCGTCGTCCAGGCGCATGACAGCGCCTTGGCCGTGCTTGCGCTCGATGGTGGTGAGCGCGGTGGCCAGGGCTTCGTTGCGAAAATCTTCCGGGGACTGGGCTGGTTTGCGGGCCATGTCGCCAACTCCTAGGAAACAGTGTGGAGGCGCAAAGTGCGCTACATAGCAAAATCCCTGCCGACCGGCAACTTCAGTGGGGGGAAAGAACCCGGCTGGCTTGACGGAGAGGAAAAATCTTATCAAAGTCCTTTAGAAGCGTGGCCGAAGGCTTCGACACGGCAAACGAGAAGACAATAATGTGTGTAATCATAAATATAGACTAAAAAGATCTAATCAACTTACACTTCAAGAGAGATTGCATGCCTCAGCACCCATCAAACCAAGGGGCCCTTGTATTTATTATACCCGCAATAATAACATTCATTTTTAATATTTTTGTCTTAAAGTGGCTAATCAAACGCATCGTCAATATATCGCTATCATTCATTTTATGTTTCCTCTGCTTGATTGCAAGCACGCAAATCTCTCTATATCTTTATACTACCATAAAAATTCTCGTTGGATGCTACCATCCCAACACATCCCTAGCCTGCAAACTCCTCGCTGATAATTCCTTATGGAATATGCCCTTGTTTATTTTCGAGATACCGATCTTCATGTTTATCTTACATGTCATACTTCGTATTTTTAAAAAGCAACTAATTCCTGTAACACACTCATTTTACATAGTCATCTTGTCCATGTTTTTTACAAAAGCCTGCGCCTTCGGTTTCTCCCTATTCTTCAGCCTTCCGTAACTTGAAATTCATAATATTGGTCCACTACGCCGCACCAGTCAACGGTGAAGCTCATGGCAGTGGCACATAACCGGTTCCCGGCCTTCGTCATTCCCTCGGCGGACGCGGGAGATTGCCCTTGCCAGGCGGCCGGCGAACCCTTAGCTACGCCGCATGAAATCCTACCACGCCCTGGCCCTTTTCTCCGGCGGCCTCGACAGCATCCTGGCCGTCAAAACCGTCATGGCCCAAGGGCTCGACGTGTTGTGCCTGCACTTTGTCAGCCCCTTTTTCGGCAAGCCCGACAAGATCGACCATTGGCAACACACCTACGGGCTCGACATCCTCCCGGTGGACGTGGCCGACGCCTACGTCGCCATGATGGCCGCCGGCCCGGCCCACGGCCTGGGGAAATTTTTAAATCCCTGCGTGGACTGCAAGATCCTCATGCTGCGCCTGGCCAAGGAGCTGCTGCCGACCTACGGCGCGTCGTTCATCATTTCCGGCGAGGTCATCGGCCAGCGGCCCATGTCCCAGCGCCTGGACGCGCTCAATATCATCAGTCGCGACTCGGCCACGCGGGGACTGCTCCTGCGGCCGCTTTGCGCAAAGCGCCTGCCCGAAACCGAGGCCGAAACCTCCGGGCTCGTGGACCGCGAAGGGCTCCACGCCATCTCCGGACGCGGCCGCAAGGACCAGATGCTCCTGGCCAAGACCTTCGGCCTGACCGAGATTCCCACCCCGGCCGGCGGCTGCCTGCTGACCGAGGAACCCTCGGCCAAGCGCTTTTTCCCGCTTTTCATCCACAAGCCCGCGCCCACGGCGGCGGATTTCGCCCTGGCAAATATCGGCCGGCAATACTGGACGGGAAACCGCTGGCTGGTCATCGGCCGCAACCAGGCCGACAACGAACGCCTGGAAGCCATCCTCGGCCCGGACGACCTCATCTTCAAGGTGCGCACCCTGCCCGGCCCCCTCGGCGTGGCGCGAAAACTCCCCGGCGCGGTCTGGGACGCGGCAACCGTCGTCGACGCCGCCGCCTATTTCGCCTCCTTCAATCCCAAGGCCATGGCCATCCCCGGAAACGTGCACGTCGACGTGGCCGGCTTCGACGACTCGCCGGTCACGGTCACCCCGGCCCGAGTCACGCCCCTCGCCTGGAGCGAACCCGCCTGGGAAACGGCCAAGGAAGGCAAACGCGCCCGCTTCACCCAGCACGGCGTGGGGGGGAGATAAGGGGAAGAGGATGCGAGAGGGGAACCCTTTTTGAAAAAAGGGTTCCCCTCTCGCGCTCTCTCCTCCCCAAAACTTTCGATAGTTTCTCCAAGGCGGGAAGGCGGATCGACGACGATACGCCCTGTGCATAACCATCTTTTTCGAGCGCGACATGCCATTCCAGAAAGCCATTTGTCCCTACGACTGTCCCACCACCTGCGGCCTGCTGGTCAAAACCGACGGCGACCGCATCGTGGGCGTGCAGGGCGACCCTGACGCCCCCGCGCCCCACGGCAAAATCTGCGGCAAGATGCGACGCTATGAAAAATCCATCCATTCGCCGGACCGGATTCTCACGCCGCTTAAGCGCATCGACGCCAAGGGGTCGGGCCGATTCACGCCGATTTCCTGGGACGAGGCCATTGCGGCCATCGCGGCGCAATGGCGACGCGCGCTTCGCGAATCGGGGCCGGACTCCATTTTGCCGTTTTACTATTCGGGGGTCATGAGCCTTATCCAGCGCAACTGCGGCGAGGCCCTGTTCAACAGGATGGGGGCGTGCTCCCTGGTCAAGACCCTGTGCGCTTCGGCCAAGGGCGCCGGGTATGCGGCGGTCATGGGCAAGACCGGTTGTCTCGATCCCAGGGAACTCGACGACAGCGATTTCTTCCTCGTCTGGGGCGCCAACATGAAGGCCACACGGCTGCAGGGCATGGCGGACCTGCTCAGGGCGCGAAAACGCGGCAGGCGCGTCGTCCTTATCGAAAGCTACGCGCACGATATGGCTCCCCACTGCGACCAGGTGGTGCTGGTCACCCCGGGCACGGACGGGGCCCTGGCCCTGGCCCTGATGCATGTCCTGGTCGCGGAGAACCTGGCCGATTTCGATTTTCTGGAAAAGGAAAGCCTCGGCTTCGAGGAATTCAAGGCCTCCCTCGCCGCGAACACGCCGTTATGGGCGCAGGGCGTGACAGGGGTTCCCGCACGCGTCATCGTCGCCCTGGCACGGGAATACGCCACAGCGTCCGCACCGGCCATCATTTTGGGCAGCGGCAACTCGCGCCACGGCAACGGCGGCATGACCGTGCGCCTGATCACCATCCTGTCCGCGTTCACCGGAGCCTGGAAGCGCCGGGGAGGCGGGCTGTGCGGCTGCGATCCCGGCGGCGGCCCCTATGTGGACGCGAGGCGCATCACCCGCCCGGATTTGCGCGAAAACACCGCGCGCAGGGTCAACATCAACAAGCTGGCCTCGACGCTTGATCCCGGACAAACGCAAACGCCGATCCGTTGCCTGCACGTGTATGCCAGCAATCCGGTCGGTTCGGTCTGCGACCAGCAAGGCATCCGGCGTGGGTTGCGCAACCCGGACCTGTTCACCGTCGTGCACGAGCGGTTCATGACCGACACGGCGCGTTATGCCGACATCATCCTCCCCGCCACGTTCTCGGTCGAACACACCGATTGTTACAGCTCCTACGGCTACTGCACCTTCGGCACGGCCTACAAGACGATCCCCGCCCCGGGCGCCTGCAAAAGCAACTGGGACATCTTCCGCCTGCTCGCCCAGGCCATGGGCTATACGGACAGCCATTTCGACCGTGGCGAGCAAGCGCTGCTTGAAGAACTGCTGCGCCATCCGATGGCAGGTTTACAGGGCATTTCCGAGACGCAACGGGAGACATTACGACGCGGCGGACTGATCTCCGTCCCGTATGCCGACCACACCGCCTGGAAAACGCCCTCGGGCAGGATGGAAATCGTCAATGCCGCCCTGGCCGCGCCCATGCCGGGGTATCGGGAGAACCACGGCGGCCCCTATCCCCTGCGGCTTATCGCCGCGCCGAGCGTCGAGACGCTCAACTCCGTTTTTCTGGAACGCGAGGGGCTGGTTACGCGTCGCGGCCCGATGACCCTGGCCATGCATCCCGGGGACGCGGCCGCGCGCGGCATTGCCGACGGCGACGCCGTCATGGCGCATAACGACCTCGGGGAGGTGGCCTTCGTCGCCCGCGTCACGCCCCTTGCCGCCAAAGGCGCGGTCGCCGCAGTCGGCATATTCCGGGCCAGCCAGTCCGCCAACGGCAATCTGGTCAACACCCTGCACCACGAGCGCCTCTCGGACCTCGGCGAGGCCACGACGCTCAACGACAACACCGTCGAGGTGCGACGGGCGTAAAGAAGCGGTCGCGCCTGCCGCGCTAACCGATCTCCCGCAGGATGTCCCGGGCGGCGGCGAGGGGGTCGGGGGCCTTGGTGATGGGGCGGCCGACGATGATGTGCGTGGCTCCGGCGGCGATGGCCGCGGCCGGGGTGGCGGTGCGGGTCTGGTCGTCCGGGGCGCTGTCCAGGGAGCGGATGCCGGGGGTGGCGATGACGGGCAGGCTGCCAAGGTGGCGGCGCAGGGCCCCCGCCTCCAGGGGCGAGCACACGACGCCGTCGGCCCCGGCGGCAAGCGACGCCTCGGCCCGCAACCGGGCCAGGTCGACTAAGGACCCGGCGTAGCCGGTCTGCTGCAACTCGTCCACGCCAAGGCTCGTCAGCACGGTGACGGCCAGGACCTTGGTCGCACCCTTGGTTTTGGCCGCCGCCGCCACCACCTGGGGATAGCCATGCACCGTGGTCAGGGCGATGTCGTGGCCGGCGAGCTGGCGCGTGGCCATGGCCACGGTCTGCGGGATATCGTGGAACTTGAGGTCGAGCATGACCTTGAAGCCCCGCTTGGCCAGCGCGTCGCACACGGAAAAACCGGCATCGAGGAAAAGCTGCAAGCCTACCTTGAAAAATCCCACCGCCGGGGCGAGGCGGTCGGCCATCTCCAAGGCCTCCTGCGCCGTGGGCAGGTCCAGGGCCACGATGAGGCGGTCGTCGAAACGGTGCGGCTGGGGCATGGAAAACCTCTGGTCAGATTTTGGCGTAGCGTTCGATGCGTTTCTTGTAGGCGACGATGCCGTCGGCCAGCCCGTCGGCCAGCTTGCGCAGATAGGCGTCGGAACCCAGGCGCTTGGCCTCGGTGGGATTGGTGATGTAGCCGAGTTCCACCAGCACGGCCGGCATATTGGCCCCAATGAGCACGAAAAAGGGCGCTTCGTGGGGCCCCCGGTCGCGGATGCGGTACTTGCCGCGCAGTTCGCTTATGGCGCGCTTTTGCACGAACCCGGCCAGATCCTTGGACTCGGACGTCTTGGAGGACAGCATCAGGTCGCTTAAAATCGCCTGGAGATCGCTGATCTTTTTCTGGGAAGCGGCGTTTTCCCGGGCGGCCACGCGCACCGCGTCGCGCGAATTGGCCAGGTTCAGGGAATAGGTCTCGAGCCCCGAGGAATCGGGGTCGCCGTGGGCGTTGCAGTGGATGGAGACAAAGAGGTCCGCGCCCTGGCTGTTGGCCATCTCCGTGCGCTTTTCCAGGGGGATGAACACGTCCGTGGTGCGGGTATAGAGGACCTTGAAGCCCCGCTTGCGCAGTATCGCGCCAAGCTCCTTGGCGAATCGCAGGTTCACGTCCTTTTCGGTCACGCCGTAAAGCCCCTGGGCACCGGGGTCCTTGCCGCCGTGGCCGGGGTCGATCATGACGGTGCGCACGGAAAGCCCGAGCTGCTCGACCAAACTGCCGAGGTTCTTCTTCCCGGCCGCCGATGGGGTCAGCTGCCTGCGCTCCGTTTTTTCCGGAACGGCCCTGGCCGCCTGGGCCTTTTTGTCCGAGGCCGCGTCGTCGTCCGCCGCTTTGGCGGCTTTGCCCTCGCCTTTGCCGGAGGCCTCGGCCCGGAATTGACCTTTCCCCCCGCCGCCGGGCTCCCCATCCAGATCGAGGATCACGCGAAACGGCCCGTCCTCGGAATGGATCTCGTATTGGCGCACCCCGTCCAGCTCAAGGACCACGCGCACGGTTTCCGGCGTGAAATAGCCGGCCCGCATACGGGACACCACGCCTTTGGCGAAGCGCTTTTCCGAGGGGATGGCGGAGCCGGTGCGGGTATTGTCCAGGTCGATGTAAAGGAGCTTGACCTGCTCGCCGCCCCCGCGCTTCTGGTCAAGAAGCTGGTAGCGAAAGGTCGTTTCCCGGTCCAGGGTCAGGGTGAGCTGGCCGCCGCCGGAACCCGCCTTGACCAGCGCCCGCTTGAGCAGCGCCGGCCGGGCCGAGGTGGCGGCCGGCGGGCCGGAGGATTTCCGGGTGTCGCCGGCCGTGGCGCTTGCCGTCGCTTTGCCCGGGGACGTCTCCGGCGCTTTCACCTTGGCCGCGTCGGGCTTCTCCTTGGCGGCGTCGGCGGAAAGTGAGGCCAAAAGCTTTTGGGCCTGGGCGGCCATGTCGCCCTTGGGGTGGTCGCGCAGGATGCGGTTCAAGTCCGCCTTGGCCGCGTCGGGCTTTTTGAGGTGCTCGGCCAGGATATCCGCCCGGCGCAGCAGGGCGTCGTCGCTCCAGGCATGGCGGGGATAGGCCTTGGCCACCCGGGCGAAGAGGGAAGCGGCCGCCTCCCAGTCCGCGTCCAGGTAGGACCGGGCCGCCAGTTCGGCGTTGGTCCAGGCCTCGTAATAGAGAATCTTGGCCCCGAGCGGGTCCTTGCCCGCCGTCTTGGCCAGGGCGGCCAGCTTGGCGTCGAGCGCCTTCCACAGGTCGCGCCGGTCCTTGGAACCGGAATCGTCGCGCAGGGATTTGAATTCCTTGACCGCCGCCTGATAGCCTGCGGCCACGTCCGCAGCCCGGGCCGCTCCCGCCGCCAGAAACGCCACCAGAGCCACAACCGCCAGGGCCGCAGCCAGTCTGCCGAAAAGCGCCGTCATCCGTGCCACAGCGGCAGCCTACTCCACGGTGACGCTCTTGGCGAGGTTGCGCGGCTGGTCCACGTCCTTGCCCAGGTAGTCGGCCATCTCGTAGGCGAAAAGCTGGAGCGCCGGCAGCATGAGGAAGGTGGACAGCGGTCCCCAGGCCGCCGGGATCTCCCAGGGGTGGTCCACGTCGAGGTCGGCCCCGGGCTGGGTCAGGGCGATGATCTTGCCGCCGCGCGCCTGGACCTCCTGGAGGTTGGACTTGACCTTGGGATAGAGCCCGTCGCGGGGGGCCAGGGCGAACGTGGGAAACTTGGGGTCGATCAGCGCGATGGGACCGTGCTTCATCTCGCCGGCGGCGTAGCCTTCGGCATGGATGTAGGAAATCTCCTTGAGCTTGAGCGCCCCCTCGAGGGCCAGGGGATAGCACAGGCCGCGCCCGAGAAAGAGAAAGCTCCTCGCCTCGGAGTAAACCCGGCACAGTTCCTTGGCGCGCTCCCGAAGCGTCGGCAGGATGCCGTCCAAAAGCGCCGGCAGCCCTTCCAGGGCCGGCACGCAATGGGCGGACACCTCCGCCGGCAACACGCCTTTTTTCCGGCCAAAAACCATGGCCATGAGCGTTAAAAGCGTGAGCTGGGAGCACATGGCCTTGGTCGAGGCCACGGAAATCTCCGGCCCGGCCTGGGTGTGGACCACCACGTCGGCCTCGCGGGCCACGCTCGAGCCGACCACGTTGCAAAGGCCGATGACCCGCGCCCCGCGCGCCTTGGCCAGGTGCATGCCGGCCAGGGTGTCGGCCGTCTCGCCGGACTGGCTGATGGCCAGCACCGTGTCGCCCGGCCCGAGGACCGGTTCGCGGTAGCGCAGCTCGGAGGCGATCTCCACCCGGGTCGGGATGCCGGCCCACTGCTCCATGAGGTACATACCCCACAGCCCGGCGTGGTACGAGGTGCCGCAGGCCACGATAAAAAGGCGCTCGGGCGCGTCCATGGCCTCGAGCTCGGGCAAAACGACCCGCTCCGAGCCGCGCTGCACCCGGCCGGCCAGGCAGTCGGCGATGACGCGCGGCTGCTCGAAAATCTCTTTGAGCATGAAATGCTTGAATCCGCCCTTCTGGGCGGCGCTGACGTCCCAGGAGATGTGCTGCACCTTTTTTTCCACCGGAGTCAGCGTGGCCACGTCCAGGACCTGCCAGGAGCCGGCGTCGATGCGGGCCATCTCGCCGTCGTCGAGAAAGACCACCTCGCGGGTGTAGGGCAGAAAGGCCGGGATGTCCGAGGCCAGGAAGTTCTCGCCCACGCCCACGCCCATGACCAGCGGCGACTGCTTGCGGGCGGCGTAGAGCATGCCCGGGTTGTCGCGGCTGACCACCACGATGGCGTAGGAGCCCTCGACCCGGGAGAGCGCCTTGGAGATGGCCTGGGCCAGGGAGCCCTTTTCCTTATAATAGTGGCCGACGAGCTGGGCCAGGACCTCGGTGTCGGTCTCGGACACGCAGCGCACGCCGGCTTCGGCCAGTTCCTTTCGCAGGTCCTGGTAGTTCTCGATGATGCCGTTGTGGACCAGGGCGATGGAGCGGGAGGCATCGAGATGGGGATGGGCGTTTTTTTCGGTGGGCAGGCCGTGGGTGGCCCAGCGGGTGTGGCCCACGCCCGAGGTGGCCAGGTAGACGTTTTGGGCGGCGAGCTTGGCCTCGAGGTTGGACAGCTTGCCCTCGGCCTTGACCGTAATCAGGTCCCTGCCCTGCAAAAACGCCACGCCGGCGGAGTCATAGCCACGGTATTCCAACCGCTTGAGACCTTCGACGATGACCGGAACGGCCGGCCGGTGCCCGCAGTACCCAATAATGCCGCACATACTCTCTCCCCGCCGATGGAAGGCCCAGGGCGTCCGTTTGCGCTCCACGAAAGCCGCCAGCCGGCGTTTCGAGGAGCGGTATTGCACTCGCGCGTGTCGTCCGGGCGCGACGCCGGCCGTCACCGGCCTTTTGACGCCTCGCCGGCAACCCGGGTGTGCGCGAACGCCCAGGTTGCGTTGTGGCCACCTTTAGCCCGCCTTGCCCGGCCTTGCAACACGACCGCCCTGTTTCCCGCCGGGGGGTATTTCCGTCCCGGCACTTTTTTTTGCGGGTAAGTATTACCCTGTTCAAACAACCGGGAAACTATGACCCAACAGCCGCACCCCTTGTGGCAAAAATTCCTTACCCAAACAACATACTGTTTTTTAATGAAATACTCCCAAACCGCAACAATTCGCCGCTGAAATTCCTTGAGAAATCAAGGTACCCAAGTCCCACAATACGTCCCACAACCGTCACATCATTTTTCATCATACTGAAATAAAACAATATTTTTTTCGGTTCGGTATTTGCCATAGGCGAAGCATCCAAAACGGCCACCAGGGCGCGACGGCGCGCACCCGGTCCGGGCCGGCGCGTCGGCTTTCGCGTCAGGCCCGGGAACTGTCGGGGACAGCGTCGCCTCTTTGCGGCGGCGCGGCGGCTTACAACGTAAACGCTTGGTGTAACAGGAGGAGTACGAAGAGTTCAACCAGTAACGGTGGGGGGGAATTGAATGACGCTCGTCTTATTGGTCACGATCAGTATGTTGTGGTTCCCAATTGGGTTGTTTTATCTGGGTCAAGGCGATGCCAAAACGTGCGGGGCCATCGCCGGTTTTGTCGGCGTCATAACGGTCATTGGCGGAATCTTGCAAGCAACGCCTCTTTTCGGAAGTGATGCGTTCACCGCGACATTGCTCATCCCATTTGGCATCGTCTATTTGACAATTTCCTATGTCATACTGGCCGGCACACAGGACCTGCGTTCACTGGGCAACTTGAGCCTGATGATGTGCATCATCCTGGCCATAGGGGCCTATTTCTTTTTCACCGGCGGCGGCGTGAAAGCCGATGGCACGAGTTTTATCCCGAAAAGTTTGTACCTTGGTTTGATGATGCTCGCCTTTGTGGTTCTGACGCTGGTGGTGTGGGCGGTAACCTACGGAAAATTATCACCGAAGGTATTGGGCGTTGTGCTCCTGGTCCTGACGTTTTTTGGACTGATCATCCCTGCCTACGATTTGATCGGGTTTGGGAAGCTTCCGTTGTAATTGGAAACATACTTTTCAGACCGTTGGCAAGGCACCGAAAAGGATAGTCCTTACGGAGTATCCTTTTCGGTCAAAAGAGGAGAACATCCCAAAAGATGTGTAGCTCTTGCAAAAAAAATGAAGGTTTCGTATGAAGGAGATAAGGCGATTGCTTACAAGTTGAAGTCCTTGCAGGGGAAGCCACTCTGTTTTTTAAAGCGTCATCCTCTGCGGTCATTATTATGTTGCTTTATGCGTCGGTTGGGGAATGGGGAAACACTCGCCACGGAGGAGGGAACATGAAACGTCTTTTGTGCATCATCGCGGCCGCGCTTGTGCTCACGGCCGCCGTCCGCGCCCAGGCAGCCACCGAGGTGCGGATGACGGGCGACGCGCTCGTCTACGGCAACTTTTTCGCCAACCGGAACTTCACCGGCTGGAACACCGCCAAATGGACCAACGAGGCCGGCAACATCCGGCCCGCCGGATCCCAAACGGAGGACCGCTTCGAGATCTGGGAACGCTTCCGCCTGCGTTCCGACTTCATCGCCAACGAGGCCGTCAAGTTCCGCCTGGGCGTCCTCGTCGAGGATGTCTGGGGGCATGGCACTTTCACCGCCGCCAACCCGACCGTGGCCGTGGAAGTCTATCAGGCCTACCTGCAGTTCAAGTGGCCCGGCTGCGACGTCCAGATCAGCGCCGGTCTCCAGCCGGCCTCCATTCCGCAGTCGTCGTTCTTCGCCGGCAGCGTGGTCTTCGACGAAAACGTCTCGTCGCTGATCATCACCGCCCCGCTGATTCAGGATCACCTGTCCATGGTCCTGGCCTACGTGCGCACCATCGCCAGTGACCGCACCTACGCCCCGACCACCACCTCGATCTATTCCAACGAGGAAGGCTACATGCTGGCCCTGCCGTTCACCATGGACGGCTTCAAGGCCACGCCCTGGGCCCTTTTCGGCGTCGGCGGCAAGGGCGGTCACTACCTGACCGAAGCCGGCTGGGCCGAAGGCCTCATTTCCTCGGGCCTTTTCAGCATGGCGCCCGTGGGCTGGAAGAACAACTTCATCACCGCCCTGTGGGCCGGCACGACCCTCGAGGTGCTGGCGCTCGACCCCCTCAAGTTCTACGCCGACGTGATCTGGGGTCAGCACGGCATGAACGAGTACGCGAAAAACGTGCGTAACGGCTGGTTCATCGACGCCGCGGCCGAGTACACCGGCTGGGACGTGCTCACGCCCCAGGCTTTCGGCTTCTGGTCCACCGGCGAGGACAGTTCCACCCGCAACGGTTCCGAGCGCATGCCGAACTTCTTCCCCGGCTCCGGCCGCGGCGGCGAGCACGAGGGCGGCACCATCTCCTGGAACGCCGGCAACAGCTTCCTGTTCGACGGCGGCCAGGAACTGGTCAAGGGCTCCAACATGGGCATCTCGCCCGTGGGCAACTGGGGCTTTGGCGCGTCGCTCAACAACATCAGCTTCATCGAGAAGCTGACCCAGCGCTTCACCTTCGCCTACGTCCACGGCAACAACTCGGCCAAGGCCATCCGCTACGCCAACTTCGTGCTCGGCAGCAATCCGATCTTCCAGATGGGCCGCGACCTGACCGACAAGGAATGGGTCATCGGGCTCAACTTCGACACCAAGTACATGCTGTATGAAAACCTGGCCCTGATCCTCGAGACAGGCTGGGCCCATCCCAGCCAGTTCCAGAAGAACGTCTGGGGCAGCCGCCTGGCCAACAAGGCCGAAGACGCCTGGAAGGTTTCCTGCGGCTTCAAGTACACCTTCTAAACCGACCGCAACACCGTAACCGACGCCGGCCGGGCCCCTCCTGGGGGCCCGGCCTTTTTTGCGTCAACCGGCCATGCGGCCGTATCCTTGACATTCACGGCCCAAACGACATTGTGGCCAAAACACTCGGAGGCTTGCCATGACACGCCGCGTCGTCGCCCTGTTCGCCCTGTGCCTTGCCGTCTTCCTGGCCCCCGCCGCCCGGGCCGCCGGGCCCGCCACCCCCGAGGCCGCCGGACTGGTCGACATCACCACCGTCGCCCCGGACATCCGCCTCGACATGCGCTACGCCACGCCGGACAATTTCACCCATGTGGCCGTCTACCCGGCCGCCCGCTGTTTTTTACGCAAAGACGTGGCCAAACGGCTGGCCAGGGTCCAGGCGAATCTCGAAAAAGAGGGCCTTGGGCTCAAGGTCTTCGACTGCTACCGGCCCTTTTCCATCCAGCAGAAATTCTGGGCCCTGGTGCCAAACGAGGACTGGGTGGCGAGGCCCGTGGAGAAAAACGGCAAGCCCGTGTCCGGGTCCAAGCACAACCGGGGCGCGGCCGTGGACCTGACCCTGGTTGACGCCTCGGGCAAGGCGCTGCCCATGCCGTCCGGATTCGACGATTTCACGGAAAAGGCCCGGCGCAACTACACCGGCGGCGACCCGGCCGCCCGGGCCAACGCCAAGCGGCTGGAAGCGGCCATGGCCAAGGAAGGCTTCGAGCCCCTGCCCTCGGAATGGTGGCATTTCGACGGCCCGGGCTGGAAGGGCTACGAACTGCTCGACGTGCCCATCAATTGACGTCCTCGGCCCCGGGCCGGGGAATCAGGGGAAAAAACACCTCGAAAAGGCTTCCCCGGCCCACGGCGCTCGTGACCAGCACCGCCCCGCCGCAGCCCTTGACGATGCCGTGCACCGCGGCCAGGCCCATGCCCGTGCCCTGGCCGGGTTTCTTCGTGGTGAAAAAAGGCTCGAAGATGCGGTCGCTGATGTCCGCCGCCATGCCGTGCCCGGTGTCGGAAACCCAGAGTTTGGCGTACGGCCCGGGCGGCAGTTCGGTCAGCGGCGTGCCGGCGGCCAGGCACGGCCCGAGGGGACGCGGCGGCTCGGGCATGGCGATAAGCCCCACCTCCAGCACCCCGCCCTCGGGCATGGCCTGGGCGGCATTGAGGCACAGGTTCATGAGCACCTGATGGATCTGGGCCGGATCGGCCTCGATGGTGAGCGCCAGCTCGGAGACCCGCTGGCGGATCTCCACCCGCTTCTCGATCATGCCCCGGGCCAGCTTGAGCGTCTCCTTGACCAGCGGGGTGAGGGGCAGCGGCCCCACAGTCAGCTCGCCCTGGCGGCTGAAGGTGAGCAGCTGGCGCACCAGGTCCCTGGCCCGCTCCGAGGCCCGCACCACGTCGGCCAGGGGCTTTCGAAGCGGGTCCTTCCAGGGGATGTCGGCCAGAATCATCTCGGTATTGAGCAAAATGGGCGTCAGGATGTTGTTAAAATCGTGGGCCACGCCTCCGGCCAATACGCCGATGGCCTCGAGCTTTTCCACCTGGCGCAGCCGTTTTTCCAGGCCCATCTCGTAGGTCATGTCGCGCACGAGCAGGATGTAGTTGGCGATCTGGCCGGCGGCGTCGCGCACCGGGGAAATGAGCGTCTCGGCCACGCCCTCCTCCCCGTCCGGACGGGGCAGGCGCACCCGGCCCGACCAGCGAAGGCCAAGTCCCAGCATCTTGCGCACCGATTCCCCGAGAAAGGTGCCGAGATGGCGTTCCAGGTCCAGCCAGCCCGACCCGCTCTGGCCGCCGCCGACAATCTGGGCAAAGGCCGGGTTGGCGTACTCCAGGTGGAAATCCCGGCTGACGATGACCAGCCCCTCGGCGCTCTGGTCCACGGCCGAGACCAGGAGCATGCGCTCCTCCTCGGCCCGCTTGCGGTCGGTGATGTCGCGGGCCGCGCCCTCGACGCGCTGCAGGCGGCCCGATTCGTCGAGCACCGCCCGGGCGTTGATGGACACCCAGACCGCCCGGCCGTCGCGGCGCACCACCTGCATCTCGTGGTCGAACACCCGTCCGTGCTGGGCCAGCAGGCGCAAAAATTCCAGCCGGTCCTGCTGCCGGGCCTGGATGCGGGAAAAAAGATCCCCCTGCTCGAGCAAAATCTCCTCGGGCGAGGCGTAGCCGAGGATGCGGGCCAGGGCGGGATTGCAGGCGGCCATGGCCCCGTCCGGATCGAACTGGAAAATGCCCTCGGCCGAATGCTCGAAAATGTCGCGGTACTTGGCCTCGCTGCGGACAAGCTCCCGCTCCATGCGCCAATAGGCCGTCACGTCGCGGCCCATGGCCTGGTATTCGCCCACACGCCCGGCTTCGTCGAAAATGGCCCGCACCGTCCAGTGCAGGCAGCGCTGGCGGCCGTCGGGCAGGGTGAGCATATGGCGGAGGTCCACCACCGGAGCGCGCGGCGTCAGGGCCAGGATGCGCTCCCGAAGCGCCTGCCCCTCCCCCTCGGCCACGCTCTCCAGGAACAGGCCGCCGAGAAGCTCTTCCACGGGGCGGCCTATGGACCTGGCCACGGCGCGGTTGACGAAGATCCGGCGCAACCGGGCATCGAGGCGCACCACCAGCTCGGTCTGGTCCTCGACGATGGCCTGGTAGCGACGCCGGCTGGCGTCGAGCTCCCGCTCCGCCTTGCGGTGCGAGGTGATCTCCGTGAGCGTGCAGCACACGGCGTTCACCGCGCCCCCCTCTCCGGCCAGCGGAATGAGCGTGGTCTGAAAATTCCGTTCGCGCCCGTCGACGGTCTGGCGCACCTCCTCCTCCCGCACCGCGCCCCAATCGAACACCTCCAGGGCCGCCGCCCGGAAACGGGCGAAGGCCCGCGCGTCGACGCAGTCCGCCACGGGCCGGGAAAGAAGCTCCCGACGCTCCCGCCCATGCAGCCGCTCGAACGCCCGGTTGACGAACAGAAAACGGAAGTCGCGGTCCACCACGAACACGGCCGCGAAGGCGCTTTCGACCACCTCGACCAGCCGCCCCGGATCAAAAGAGCCCAGGGTCTCGGAAAAAACGCACACCACGCCCGCCGGCGCGGCGTCGTCCCCGGCCAGACGGACGCAAACCGCCCGCGCCGCCTGGACAGGAGCGACGCCCCCGTCGCACGGGCAGCCGGGACACGGCGCATCCCGACCGAAAAGCTCCTGGTGGCAGGCCGTCCCGGCCGCTCCCAGGCGCTGGCGGCCCATGGCGTTGCCCCGCACAAAGGCGCGCGAGGCGTCAAGCACCGCCACCCCCTCGGGCAGCCGCTCCAGCAGGGCGCGGACAGGCTCGCCCGTCAGCGCGCGCGGCCCCTCACTTGCCAGGGATAGTGCGAGTCGGATCGGAGACGCCATCGGGCGAATACCACTTGCGGGACGGGGCCTTGGGCAGGGTGACGCCCTTGGCGATCTTGTCCTTTTCGTAGGCGCGGGCCAGTTCGTCGAGATCGACGGCGTCCGGCTCGACCAGGACCATGGCCGCCGGGGAACCGTATGTGATGGAATAATAGGCAAGCTTGAGGGAGCCCGTCGCCGGATCGAACTTGAGCTTGACCTTGAGGTCGCCCTTGCGCCAGCGCAGGATCTCCGTGCCGCCTTCCGTCACGATGGAAGGCTTGCCGAACTCGGCGGTGAGCTGTTTGGCCAGCACAGCATGGTTGATGAGGCCATCGAGGCGCACATACGCCGCGAACATCCTCCCCCCGACAAACCCATAGAACACCACCGGGGCCTTGCCGGCCAGCCTATAGGATTCATTGAGGTTGACGGCGTAGGCAATGTCGCCCACCGTTTTGAGTGTCATAAACGACGGCAACGTATCGAGCCGGCTGCCGAAAGCCGTCCCGGCAAACCCATCCACCCGTTTGGCCAGCGTCACCTGTGCCGAAGCCAACACCACGACCAGCGCCGCCAAAAGAACTCCCCAGCGCATATCCCCTCCTTGCTCTCCGGTTTTTCGGCACCCTATCGTCGCTTATGCGGCGAACGCAAGACACGTCGGTAAAATAGCCTGCCCCACAACTGGCTTTTCAGGCCGATCTCGATTATCATGTATTTATGTAGTCCCGTGCCGGTCGGTTGTTCCCGCATGGAAAAAGTACTTATCGTCGAAGACAGCAAGGTCTTTGCCCGCATTCTCATTCGCAAGATCGAGGATGAACTGTTCTTCAATGTCTGCTGGGCCTCGAATTTCGAAGAAGCCCGCTACATTCTGGAAGAAAATCCAGACAATGACACGTTCTTCGTCGCCCTGCTCGACCTGCACCTCCCGGATTGCCCCGACGGCGGCATCGTCGATTACGTCATCTCCCGGGGCGTCCCCTCCATCGTCTTCACCGGCGACGTGGAATCCGAAATCCGCGACCGCGTCTGGGCCAAGAAGGTCGTGGACTACGTGTCCAAGGAATCCCCGGACAGCCTCGATTACCTGTGCTCGCTCGTGCGGCGCATTTCGCTTAACAAGTTCGTCCATATCCTCGTCGCCGACGACTCCCAGACCGTGCGCCACCACCTCGTGCGCCTGCTCACCGCCCACGAGTTCATCGTCCACGAGGCCGACGACGGCCCCTTGGCCCTGTCCGTGCTGGAACGCCATCCCGAAATCAAGGTCGTCATCAGCGACTACTTCATGCCCGGTATGGACGGCGTGGAACTCACCCGCCAGATCCGACGCCGCAAACGCAAGGACGAAGTGGCCGTCATCGGCATCTCCGCCTACGGCAACACCATCCTCTCCGCCCGGTTCATCAAAAACGGCGCCAACGATTTCCTCAACAAACCCTTCTCCAGCGAGGAATTCTACTGCCGGGTCACCCAGAACCTGGAAATGCTCGAATACATCCAGAAACTGCGCGAAACCTCCATCCGCGACCCACTGACCAGCCTCTACAACCGCCGGCACTTCTTCGAAACATCCAAGGACCGCTACAACCGGCTGGCCCGGGGCGAAGAACCCATGACCCTGGCCATGCTCGACATCGACCACTTCAAAAAGGTCAATGACAGCTATGGCCACGCCGTGGGCGACGAGGTGCTCAAACACGTGGCCCACGGCCTGTCCACCCGCTTCCGCGGCCACGACATCGTGGCGCGCCTCGGCGGTGAGGAATTCTGCGTGCTGGCCATGGGGCTGGAAGGACCGCAAGCCCAGAGCGCCTTCAACGACCTGCGCAACAGCATCGAACGCTCCAAAGCCAAAGCCGGCAAACTCTCCGTCGGCGTCACCATCAGCATCGGCCTGTGCGACAAGCCCAAAGGCTCCATCGAAAACATGCTCGCCGCCGCCGACGCCGCCCTCTACAAAGCCAAACGCACCGGCCGCAACCGCGTCGTCTGGGCGGACTAACAAGCGGCCAGGGAAGAGGCGGGGGCTCTGCCCCCGCACCCCCGCCGGAGGGCTTATGCCCTCCGGACCTCCCTTTACCGGCAAGCCAACGCCTCCCTGTCCAGCCAAAGCACACCGGACGGGGGGACCGGGGGGCCCGTGGCCTCCCGGCAGGGTCCAGGGGCAGCGCCCCTGCCTCCTTGCCTCATGCTTGCATCATCATCCCTCACCGAGCCGGGCGCAAAAAGACGACGCCCAGGGGCGGCAGGGTGAGGTTGAGGGAATAGGGGTGGTCGAAACTTTCGATGGCCTCGGCCATGACCGCGCCGGCGTTGCCGATGCCCGAGCCGCCGTAGAGCTTGGAGTCGCTGTTGAGCAGTTCGGTCCACAGGCCGGGGACGGGCACGCCGATGCGGTAGCTTTCGCGCGGCACGGGGGTGAAGTTGAGCGCCACGAGCAGCACGTCGGCGGGGTCCTTGCCGCGCCGCAGGAAGGCCAGGACACTGGCCTCGGCATCGCGGTAGTCGATCCATTCAAAGCCTTCGGGCTTGAAATCGCGCTGGTGCAGGGCGGTTTCTTCCTTGTAGACCCGGTTTAAGTCCGCGACCCATTGCATGACGCCCTGGTGCGGCGGGGAATCAAGCAATTCCCATTGCGGTTCGGCGTCGTGGTTCCATTCCTGCCATTGGGCGAACTCACCGCCCATAAAAAGCAGCTTCTTGCCGGGATGGCCGAACATGTAGCCGTAGAGCAGGCGCAGGTTGGCGAAGCGTTTCCAGTCGTCGCCGGGCATTTTACCGAGCAGACTGCCCTTGCCGTAGACCACTTCGTCGTGGGACAGGGCCAGGATGAAATTTTCCGAAAAGGCGTACCAGATGCTGAAGGTCAGTTCGCCGTGGTGGTATTTGCGAAAGATCGGGTCACGGGAGAAGTAGTTCAGGGTATCGTGCATCCAGCCCATGTTCCATTTCATGCCGAACCCGAGGCCGCCGAGGTAGGGAGGCCGCGACACCATGGGCCAGGAGGTGGATTCCTCGGCCATGGTTTCGCAGCCGGGGAAGCGGCTGTAGACCATTTCATTCAGGCGTCGCAGGAAGGCGATATTATCCAGGTTCTCCCGGCCGCCGTGGATGTTGGGAATCCATTCGCCCTCGCGGCGGGAGTAGTCGAGGTAGAGCATGGAGGCCACGGCGTCCACGCGCAGGGCATCGACGTGGTAGTTCTTGAGCCAGAAAAGCGCGCTGGAGATGAGGAACTCGCGGACCTCGTAGCGGCCGGTATTGAAGATGTAGCAGTTCCAGTCCGGGTGGTAGCCCTTTTTGGGGTCGGCATGCTCGTAGAGGTGGGTGCCGTCGAAAAAGGACAGGCCATGGCCGTCGGTGGGAAAATGGGAGGGCACCCAGTCGAGGACGACGCCGATGCCGTTCTGGTGGAGCCGGTCGATGAGCGCCATGAAGTCCTGGGGCGAGCCGAAGCGGCTGGTGGGGGCGAAGTAGCCAAGCGTCTGGTAGCCCCAGGAGCCGAAGAAGGGGTGCTCCATGATGGGCAGGAATTCCACGTGGGAAAAGCCGCAGCGCAGCACGTGCTCGGTGAGATGGTCGGCCATCTCCAGGTAGGACAGCGACCGGTAGCGGTCCTCGTGAACGCGCTTAAACGAGCCGAGGTGCACCTCGTAGATGGAAATCGGCGCGGAAAATCCGTTTTTTTCGTGGCGCGAGGCCATCCAGGCCGCGTCGTTCCACTGGTAGTCGAGGTCCCAGACGATGGAGGCGGTGCTTGGCGAGGTTTCCCAGTAGAAGGCGTAGGGATCGCCCTTGTCGGCGCGGTAATCACCGACGCTCGACTCGATATGAAATTTGTAGTGCGTGCCCTGGCCAAGGCCGGGGATGAAGCACTCGTGGATGCCCGAGGCGTCCGGGCGGGCGGCCATGAGGTGCTTTCCGGGCTCCCAGCCGTTGAAGTCCCCGACCACGGACACGGTCTTGGCGTTGGGGGCCCAGACCGCGAAGTGGACGCCCGGCTCGTCCTCCACGGTCATGGCCTGCGAACCGAGCTTGTCCGGCAGGTCGAAATGGTTTCCCTGCTTGAAAAGATAAATATCCTGGTCTGTTAATCGGGAAACATCATATCTGGGCGGCTTGGCGTCCCACATGCTGGCGCATCTCCTTTGCGGCCTTGCCGCGAATGGGGGAAACCCCGGCCATTGTTCCGCCAAAAGGGCTTCCCGGGAATGCGAGAAGGTTACTCGAAAATAAGCGATAAGCCCACGCCGACCTCGCTTACGGGCAGGACCCTGCTCAAGGCCAGGGTGGCGGCGAATCCGGTGCAGTGGCAGGGATAGAGCGCGGCAACACCGGCCTCGGCCAGCCAGGCGGCCACGGCATCGATGCGGTCGGGTGCGGCGTCGTGCAGGTGCAAGCCCCCGATGATGGCGGACACACGCCGTTCGCCGGTCACTTCCCGGGCGTGGGCGACAATGTTGCAGATGCCGGCATGGGCGCAGCCGGTGATGATGACGAGGCCTTTTTCCCCAAGATAGGCCAGGGCGGAATCGTCCGGGAGCAGGTCCGGGACCGCGCCCTTGGGCGTTACGCGCACGCCAAGGGGCGTCGGCGCTTCGAAGGGGATGCGGCGGGGAATCTCGCCCAGGAAAAAAAGCCAATCCGTCAGGCGCAGGGGCTCGCGGGTCAGGCGCATGGTGAAATGGTCGCCCAGGGCGGCCTCGGACACCATGGAGCCGATAAACATGCCGCTGACGCGTTTGGGCAAAAAGGCCTCGGGATGGGCTACGAGCAAGGGGCGTGAGCCGATGCGGCCCTCGCAGGCGCGCGCGTTGAAAAGGGAAAGCAGATGGGCCAGGCCCCAGGTATGGTCCAGGTGGCCATGGGACAGGGCGACCACGTCGAGCTCGCCCAGATCGATGCCGAGCCGGGCGGCGTTTTTGCACAGCACGTCGGAATAGCCGCAATCGAACAGCACCTGCCGGCCGCCGTCATGCAACAGCAGGGAAACCCCGGGTTCACCGAGCAGGTAACGGTCGATCAGTGTATTGTTGTCCACAACGACGGTCAGCTTCATGTTCTTTGAAAAGCCATCATATTGGAAAAAAGTCAAGGAATTCCTGGACAAAGAGCCCTGCGTCAGGCATAAAACACAAAATGCCGCGAAGTATCATGAGGGGGAGCCATGAAAGCGAAAATTGCAAACACCTTGGGGCTGCTGTTGTTGCTGACGGTCCTTGGCGTGGGATGCAGCGTCTCCATCGACCTGACGCCGCCGCCGCCGGCCGGGTACGTGCGTGTGGTCGGCGCGGACTCGGTCAATGTACGGATTTGCCCGTCGCCGGGCTGCGATGTGCGGACCGTGGTCTACCGTGGCCAGGCCGTGCGGGTCTATGAATATCAAAGCGGCTGGGCACGCATCGTCGTGTCGGATTCCGGCGTTCCCGGCTGGATGGACGCCCGCTACCTGCGCATGCCGTAGTTTTTCGCCCGCCGTCGCGGGAGATCGGAACGCGGCCCGTCAGGACTGCTTCGATGCCGGCTTTTCGGCATGGATGCGGGCCAGGGCCGCGTCCCACTCGTCGGCGGGGCAAAGGTCCTTTTCCAGGATTTCGAAGAATTCCCCGGGGGCCAGTCGCAGGCCGGGATGATCCGGATGCTTGCGCCGCAGCCATGTCGGGGCCTCACGGGCCTCGTCGACGTTGTCGGCGGTAAAGACGACCAGGGGAATCCGGTCTTCCCCGGTGCACTTGCACAGCAGATACGACTTGGTCATGGCGTCCTCCCGTTCGTGCGAGATTCCCGTCACCCTACCAGCCTTTCCCACTCTTCATCTTTACAATGTGGCGCTTCGACGCTGGCGCGCCTTGTCGCCGCGATCCGCCTCCCGACAACTCCGCCCCCGCCCGCCATCCCAACCCGGCAAGGGGGGTCCGGGGGGCATCAAGCCCCCCGGCGGAGAGGTGCAGGAGAGGCGGAGCCTCTCCTGCCGTCATCCTTCTTCCGCTATCCTTTACCCATCGCCCCAAAACCCCGGCCAGGCCGCGACCAGCCTGGCCAGGGCCTTGCCGCGATGGCTGCGGGCGTTTTTTTCTTCGGGCGCGAGCTCGGCCGCGGCTTTGCCGGCCGTGGGGTCGAAAAAGAGCGGGTCGTAGCCAAAGCCGCCGCTGCCGGCCGGAGCGGCGAGGACGCGCCCTTCCCAGGTCCCTTCGGTCGTCAGCTCCCGGCCGTCGGGGCAGGCGGCCACGACCACGGAAACGAAACGGCAGGTCCGGTCGCGTTCGGGCACATGGGCCAGGGCGGCCAGGAGCTTGGCGTTGTTGGCGGCATCGTTTGCGTGTTCGCCGGAAAAACGGGCCGAGTACACGCCCGGCGCGCCGGAAAGCGCGTCCACGCACAGCCCGGAATCGTCGGCCAGGCTGACGAGGCCGGTGGCTTTGCACACGGCGTGGGCCTTGATGCGGGCGTTGTCCAGAAACGTCTTTCCGGTCTCGGGGATGTCGCCGATGTCCGGAAAGGCATCGAGCCCGACGACGCGCACGCCAAGCGGGGCGAGCAGCGCGTTTAATTCCTTGATTTTTCCCTTGTTGCGGGTGGCCAGCACCACTTGGGTCGGCGCGGCCGGGGCGAGCCTGTCCATCAAACCTCCTCGGGGGACAGTTCCAGGTATGGGGGCAGGGAAAGGGCCACGGTGGTGCCTTTCCCCGGGACGCTTTCCAGTTCCACACTGCCGCCCAGGTCTTCCAGTATCTTTTTTGTCATGGCGAGCCCCAGGCCGGCGCGTTTGTCCCGGGTGGTGAAAAAGGGGTTGAACACCCGGGGCAGGATGTCCGGGGCGATGCCGGGGCCGTCGTCGGAGACGGACAACCGGGCGCGGCCCTCGCGCAGCCCGGTGGCCACCGTGATATGCCCGCCGTCCGGCATGGCCTCCATGGCGTTCTTGAGGCAATTGACCAAGCACTGGGTCATGGTTTCGGGATCGCCCCGGGCCACCGGGGCGTCCGGGGACAGGTCGAGGGTGACGGCGATGCCCTGGCTTTCCAGGGCGTGGCGCATGATCGCCGTGGTGCGCCGGGCCACGTCGGCCAGATCGACCTCGCCGGGCCTGGACACGGTGGGGCGGGCGAAATTGATGATGTCCTTTAAGATCTCGTCCAGGCGGCGGGATTCGGACAGGATGATGGAGGCCTTTTCCCGGCTGGCCTCGCCCAGATCCTTGGCCCGCAGCAGGGCGTTGGCAAAGCCGGCAATGGCGAAAAGCGGGTTTCGGATCCCGTGGGAAATGAACATGGACAGTTCGCCGATGGCGGCCAGGCGCTCGGATTTTTGCAGCCGGCGCTCCAGAAAGACATCGTGGGTAATGTCGCGGCGCAGCACGGCCACATGGTCCGGCCGACCAGCGGGCCCGGGCACCGGGTAGAACGCGGTGCGGAAATAACGCAGCCGGCCCCGGCGGTCGACCCGCGAGCCGTCACGGCTGGCCTTGCGCCCGGCGGCCAGGGCGGCATGGACGGAAGGCGCGTCCCCCTCTCCGGGAGCGTCCAGGTCCGGAAAATCCGGAAAGGCCTCCTTCGCCGGCAGGCCGACGAGTTCCTCCCGGGGCCGCTCCAAGCGTCTGGACAGACTCGCGTTGGCGTCGAGGAGCGTCCCGTCCGGAGCGAGCAGCGCGATCTCGTCGTCCATATTGTCGAAGAGGTTGGCCAGCAGACGTCTGGCCCGGGCCATGTCCGGCCGGCAGGCCTGGACGGCGGCGGCGCGCGAGGCCACGGTAAAAAGCAGACGGGCATCGTCGGGAGACAGGATGCGCCAGCCGCCCGGCAGCGCACACGGCAGGGTCGCGCCGTCGGTGACAAGCACGACCAGCCCCGGTGACGCGCTTTGGAGCAGGACCGTGACGTCGTCGCTCCAGCCGATGCCGAGTTCCCGGGCCTGTCCGGCCGGAGTCGCATCGCCGTCGGCCGGGGCGGCGGCAAGCTCCATGCCGTCGAAGGCGCTGCCCGGACCGCGCACGCCCGCCTGCCGGACCAGTTCGAAACAATCGAGAAGTTGTCGGCCGTCGCCAAAAAGACAAAGGCGTGGCGGCAGTTCGGGGTCGATGCGCATGGCCCCTCCAGGCCGGCCGCTGCCGGCGGTTTTGCCATTTGGCACCGCCCATGATAGCCCGGCCAGACATTGCCCGCAAGGACGGAAGCCACATCATGGCCCATACATACAAGGTTCACGCCGTAAGCCTTGGCTGTCCCAAGAACCGCGTGGACACCGAGACGGCCTTGGGCGCCCTGCCCTTTCGCACGGCCATGGTCGACGACCCGGCCGCCGCCGACCTGATCGTGGTCAACACCTGCGCCTTCATCGCCCCGGCGGTGGAGGAATCCGTGGCCGTCATCCTGGAGCTGGCCGAGACCATCCGCGCGCTTTCCCCGCGACCCAAGCTCGCGGTCATGGGCTGCCTGCCGGCCCGGTTCGACGCCACGCTGCGACGCGATCTCCCCGAGGTGGACATCTGGGGACTGCCAAGCGAACTCGACCTGATCCCAGGCCGCCTGGCCGCCGTGCTCGGGGCCGAGAGCGCCGCGCCAGCCGGACGCGTGGCCAGCACCCCGCCGTCCTACGCCTATCTCAAGATCGCCGAGGGCTGCGACCACGCCTGCCGCTACTGCACCATCCCCGCCATCCGGGGCAAACTGGTCAGCCGGCCGCTTGACGGGCTCGTTGCCGAGGCCAAGGGGCTGATTGACCAGGGAGCCAAAGAGCTGGTTCTGGTGGCCCAGGACGTGACGGCCTACGGCCGCGATCTGGGCATGCAGGAAGGCCTCAAGGCGCTTTTGGGAAAGCTCCTGCCGCTGCCCGGGCTTTCCTGGCTGCGCCTGCTCTACCTTTATCCGTCCGGCGTGACCGATTCCCTGCTTTCGTTCCTGGCCGGCGCGGGGCGGCCGTTCGTGCCCTATTTCGACATTCCCTTCCAGCACGTCCACCCGGAGATGCTGGCCGCCATGGCCCGACCCAAGGCGGCGGACGCGGACACGATCGTCGACCGCGTGCGCAAGCACTTTCCGGACGCCGCCCTGCGTTCCACCTTCATCGTGGGATTGCCCGGGGAAAAAAAGGCCCATTTCGAGGCCCTGCTCGCGTTCGTAGCGCGCACCCGGCTCATGCACGTGGGCGTCTTCCCCTACCACCGCGAGGACGGCACCCCGGCGGCGGCCATGCCGGGGCAGGTGCGCCGGGACGTCAAGGAACGCCGCGTGGCCGCGCTCATGGCCGCCCAAAAGGAAATCAGCGCCGAACTCCTGGAGCAATACGCCGGCAGCGAGCAGGACGTGCTCGTGGACGCGGTCCACGGCGAATGGCCCGGGCTGCACATCGGCCGCTGCTGGTTCCAGGCCCCGGAGATCGACGGGGTGACGTACGTAAGCGGCCCCGGCGTCACGCCCGGAGCCATGGTCAGCGCCACCATCGAGGAAACCAAGGACTACGACCTGGTGGCGCTGAGCTAGAAGAAAAGAAGAAGAATTAGGAAAGAGGAATGATGCGAGAGGGGAAACCCTTTTGCAAAGGGTTCTCCCCTCTCGCGCTCTCCCCTTCCTAAACTTTTTATTTTTGGCCTGTTATACTTCAACCACCACGGCGGCTGCTCCGGCGGCCTGTTCTACGTCGTCTTTTCCGGCAGCGTGGCGGGCTGGCCCCTCGACCGGGTGGAAGTGGAAACGCGGGCAACGGCGCTTTTCGACGCCTGGGGCGGTATGGACCTGCTGCGCCCGGTCCTGCCCGACTATTTCTGATCGACTCGCTCGGGTTTTCCGCCGCAACCCGCAGGCGAAGCGTCCTTTATCGCTCTTCCAGGCACAGGGACCCGACTTGCGGACGCCTTTTTTTGCCAGGAAACGCCGGGATATTGGAGTTGTGCCCCAGCGGTCTTTCTGCTACGACCAAAAATCCTTTTCACAGGGATAGATCGTGTTGGAGGTCAACTCATGGACAAAACCCCGGAAATGAATGCCAACCCTAACTCGGACATGGAAGTCAACTTCGAGGACGCTCTCGAAAATTACCTCAATGAGGATTTCGGCGACCTGGAGGAAGGCTCCATCACTCAGGGCGTCGTGGTGCGTCTCGGCAAGGAACACGTCCTCGTCGACGTGAATTTCAAGTCCGAAGGCCAGATTCCCGTCAGTGAATTCCAAGACGCCGCTGGCGAACTCGAAGTGGCCGTCGGCGACCAAATCGACGTCTACGTCGTCTCCAAGAACGAATCCGAAGGCACCATCTACTTGTCCCGCGAACGGGCCAAGCGGATGCAGCTTTTTGATAAGCTCGAGGAAATCCAGGAAAAAGATGACGTCATCAGCGGTCGGATCGTGCGCCGCATCAAGGGCGGCTACACCGTCGACCTTGGTGGCGTCGAAGCGTTCCTGCCCGGCTCCCACGTCGACCTGCGGCCCGTGCCCGACATGGACGCCCTGGTCGGCCAGGAGTTTGAATTCCGCGTTCTGAAGATCAACCGCCGCCGCAGCAACGTCATCGTTTCGCGGCGTGTGCTGCTCGAAGAACGTCGCGATTCCATGCGCAAGGATCTGCTCAAGACCCTCGAGGAAGGCCAGGTCGTCACCGGCCGCGTGAAAAACATCACCGAGTACGGCGTGTTCGTCGACCTCGGTGGCCTCGACGGGCTCATGCACATCACCGATATGTCCTGGAAGCGCATCAAGCACCCCAAGGAGCTTGTGCACCTCGGCGACGAACTGCAATTGAAGGTCCTGTCCTTCGACCAGGAGAAGCAGAAAGTTTCTCTCGGCATGAAGCAGCTCGTGTCCGACCCCTGGGAAAATATCGCCGGCAAATACCCCGAGGGGACCCGGCTTACCGGCAAGGTCACCAACCTGGTCGACTACGGTGCGTTCGTCGAACTCGAGGCCGGTGTCGAGGGTCTGGTCCACATCTCCGAGATGTCCTGGACCCGCAAACTGCGCCACCCGAGCCAGATGGTCCACGTCGGCGACGAAGTCGAAGTGGTGGTCCTTTCCGTCGATCCCGAGAAAAAGCGCATCTCGCTCGGCATGAAGCAGGTGCGGCCCAACCCCTGGGATATCGTGGCCGAGAAGTACCCCGAGGGCACCATCCTTGAGGGTTCGGTGAAAAACATCACCGAATTCGGTATCTTCATCGGTATCGAAGACGGCATCGACGGCCTGATCCACGTCTCCGACATCTCCTGGACCAAGAAAGTCCGTCACCCCGGCGAGATGTTCAAGTCCGGCGATATCGTCATGGCCAAGGTCCTGACCGTGGACAAGGAAAACGAGAAGTTCACCCTCGGCATCAAGCAGCTTTCCGAAGATCCCTGGACCCGCGTGCCCGACACCTACCCGGTCGGCGCCATGGTCAAGGGCACGGTGACCAATATCACCGACTTCGGCCTGTTCGTCGAGGTCGAGGAAGGCATCGAAGGCCTGGTCCACGTCTCGGAGATCAGCCGCAAGAAGGTCAAGACCCCGGCCGAGTTGTACAAGGAAGGGGACGAGATCGAAGCCAAGGTCATCCACGTCAGCGCCGACGAACGCCGCCTGGGCCTGTCCATCAAGTCCATCAAGGACGAAGAGGACAAGCGCAAGGCCAAGGAATTCCGCACCGCCGGCCCGTCCGACACCGGCAGCAACCTCGGTGAACTGCTGCGCCAGAAGTTGGAAGAGGATGCCCAGCACTAGCCAATCCTTTGCCGCACGCCACCCGGGCCTCTTCGGGCTGGCCATTGCCGTGGCGGCCGTGATCCTCGTTTTGGGGATCGCGGCCGCTTGCGGCGTCTTTGGCCATGACGCGGAGGGCGACAGCCTTTTCGGCGCGGCCGAGCCACGCATCGGCGTGGTGCGCATCGAAGGGCCCATCATCGACGCCGAGAAGGTGGTGGCCTTTATCCGCAAGCTGCGCGACGACAAATCGGTCAAAGGCGTGGTGTTGCGCGTCAATTCCCCCGGCGGAGCCTTCGGCCCGTCCCAGGAAATGTATATGGCGGTCAAAAAGCTGGGCGCGGTCAAGCCCGTCGTGGCCTCCTTCTCCGCCGTCGCCGCCTCGGGCGGCTACTACGCCGCCTGCCCGGCCGGGCGTATCTTCGCCAATCCGGGCACCATCACCGGCAGCATCGGGGTCATGACGCAGTTCGCCAACGTGCGCGATTTGCTGCAAAAGCTCGGCATCGACTTTGAATCCCTGACCACGGGGAAGCTTAAGGACGCCGGCAGCCCCTTCAAACCCCTTACCGACGACCAGCGCGCCTATCTCAAGGGCTTGATCGACGACCTCAACAAACAATTTTCCGGCGATGTGGCCAGGCAGCGCAAGCTGGCCAAGGACGCCATCGCGGCCATTGCCGACGGCCGGGCCATGACCGGCGCGCGCGCCCTGGAACTTGGCCTTGTCGACGAGCTCGGCGGCCAGGAAGAAGCCGTGGACTACCTGAAAAAGGAAATCGGCCTGACCGGCGACGTTCCCCTGCTCAAGGGACCCAAGAAAATAAAAAGCTTGCTGGAAAAACTCACCTCTTCGCTGTCCCTGCCAGATCTTCGGGGCATGGCCCTTTTGACCGTGCTTTCGGAGCTTACAAGCGCCCAGTTCCTGCCCCAGGGCCGCTGAGAGGCCCCGTTTTGGCCCTGGGCCGGCTCTTGCCTCCGTTTCCCGCCCTTTCTCCTTAGACAAGCATGACGTTCCTGTAAGGCCCTTTCCCGGTCTTGTCCTTGACGCCGCGCCGCCGCCCCCTCTACAGTCCCACAGTCGCCGTAAAGGAGGGGCCATGCGTCTTGTCACCTTTTCCCATGCCGACGGTCCGCGCCTCGGGGTACGGCTGGGCGATATCCTTGTCGATCTGGCCATTGCCGCCCCGGAACTGCCCCGGGACATGAAGTCCCTGCTGGCCCTGGGCGATGCCGGGCTTGCCGCCGCCGGCGCCGCCGCGGATGCCGCGCCGTCCCATGCGCAACTCCGATTTTCCGCCGTTCGCCTGCTGCCGCCGGTGCCGCATCCGGACAAGATCCTGTGCGTCGGACTTAATTACGTGGATCACGCCATCGAGATCGACCCCAAAAGTCTGCCCGAAAACCCAGTCTTTTTCGGACGCATGGCCACGACCCTCATCGGCCACGACGCGCCGCTGATACGGCCCAGGGTGTCCCCAAAACTCGATTTCGAAGCCGAAGTGGCCGCGATCATCGGCATTGGCGGGCGGCATATCCCGGCCGCAGCCGCGCTGGCCCACGTGGCCGGATACGCCCTTTTCAACGAGGGCTCCGTCCGCGACTACCAGTTTCGCTCCAGCCAGTGGTTTTTGGGCAAGAATTTCGACAATACGGGCGCATTCGGCCCCGAACTGTGCACCACCGACGAACTGCCCCCCGGGGCGAAGGGCCTGCGCCTGTCGGCATCGGTCAACGGCGAGAGCATGCAGGAGGCGTCCACGGCGGACATGCTTTTCGATGTGGCCACGCTGGTGGCCGCGATTTCCGAGGCCATGACCCTGGCCCCAGGCGACGTCATCGTCACCGGCACGCCGTCCGGCGTCGGCTTCGCCCGCACCCCGCCCGTTTTCCTCAAACCCGGCGACGTCTGCGAAATCGAACTCGAAGGCTACGGCGTGCTGCGAAACCCCGTCGCTGATGAGGCAGCCTGAAGACTTTGGGAAGGAGCAGACCTGGGGGGAACCTTTTCTGGAGAAAGGTTATCCCCCCGGGCCCCCTTTCCAAATACCATGTTGGCCTCGACCCTCAAACTGGCTGATAGTGCCAGTGAACGTGCTCCAAGGGCACAAACGAGGCGAGGAGACCAACATGGCAAGACA
>NZ_JBLODY010000028.1:0-51199 GCF_047785625.1 Solidesulfovibrio sp. C21 | reverse complement strand
GAAGAAAAGTTTCCCCCCGGGCCCCCCTTCCAAAGACTTTTATAAATAATGACGGTGAGTCACAGGCATTATGAGAAAGCTTAGGAAGGGGAGAGCGCGAGAGGGGAGAACCCTTTTTAAAGGGTTTCCCCTCTCGCACTTTCTTCTCATAAAATAGGAGCTCTTATGAGCGGGAATACCTTTGGCACTGTTTTTCGTCTGACCACGTATGGCGAGTCCCATGGCCCGGCCCTTGGCGGCGTGGTGGACGGTTGTCCGCCGGGGGTGCCGCTCGATGCCGCCCTTATCCAGCGCGACCTGGACCGTCGCCGTCCCGGGGCCGGGGGACTCACCGGCACGGCCCGCAAGGAGCCCGACGCCGTGCGCCTGCTGTCCGGCGTTTTCGAGGGCGCAACCACCGGCACGCCCATCGGGTTCGTGATCGAGAACACCAACCAGCGTTCCCGGGACTACGAGGAAGCCAAGAACCTGCTGCGCCCCGGCCATGCCGACGGCACCTATCTGGCCAAGTACGGCCGGCGCGATTATCGCGGCGGCGGCCGGGCCTCGGCTCGCGAAACCGCCGCCCGGGTGGCCGGCGGGGGAGTGGCCGGCGCGTTCCTTGCCGGCTGCGGCATCGAGGTTGCGGCCTACACCGTGGAATTCGGCGGCATTCCGGCCGATATCGTGGACATTGCCGGCGCGGCGGACCGGCCTTTTTGCGCCCCGGACCCGGCCATCGTGCCGGCCTGGGAGGCCCGGGCCAAGGAAGCCATGGCTTCGGGCGACAGCCTGGGCGGCATCGTGGAGGTTACGGCCACGGGCGTTCCGGCCGGGCTTGGCGAACCGGTCTTCGACAAGCTCGACGCCAGGCTCGCCTATGCGCTGATGGGCGTCGGCGCGGTCAAGGGCGTGGAAATCGGCAACGGGTTTGCCGCCGCGCGCCTGGCCGGCTCCGCCAATAACGACCCCATCGTCACCCCGCCCGAATCCAACCATGCCGGGGGGATACTGGGCGGCATCTCCAATGCGCAACCCGTGGTGGTGCGGGCGGCGGTCAAGCCCATCCCGTCCATTGCCGTGTCCCAGCGCACCACGGACATCGCCGGCAATCCGGCGTCGATCGTGGTCGGTGGCCGGCATGACCGCAGCGCCATTCCGCGCGTGGTGCCGGTGCTTCGGGCCATGGTGCTGCTCGTTTTGGCCGACATGGTGCTTCTGCAGCGCACGGTACGCTAGTGTGGCGGGGCGTTCACGGACACGCGAGGGTGTTGGCCGTGTCCGTACATCCGACAGTTTTTGCAAAGAAAATTTGCTGAAAATTCATGGTCGGTTAGGTGACGTAATTCCTGTTTCCTTTTGACCCGTCGCGGCTTTTTACTGCCCCAATTCTGCCCATCATTTCAACACACTGAAATAATTTATTATTTTAATGAATCTCACGCTCCAATCAGGCTTTTGGAACACGGGAAACTTCCTGTTTTGTCTTGTATTCTTCCGCAATTTCTCGTACTCTTTCAATAACCTGTGGGTTTCTTGATATTTTTCTCGTGGTGCGATCTTTGCTTAATTGACGCCTGCACGGACGTTTCGTCACGCAATACGCCGATTCCAGCCGGGTCATGAGGGTCGTGGGTCACCGTGGCCGGGTTGCAGGCGACGATTATTCCCGCTGCCGCAAGATCGCGCTGCCGCATAAAGAAGGAGGCGAATATGGATGTACCGAGCAAGAGCAACAAAGCCTGGCAAGAAATTGTGACGGGAAAGAAAACCTACCAGCTCAAGTTCCTTGCCGCCAAGATCCTGCTTGGCCGCCTGACGCGAGCGGTGAAGGAAGACCCTTCGCCGGACAACATCGGCGCCAGCGTTGATCAACTCTATGCTATTTTCGCCAACAATGTGAATATGCCAAGCGTTCAGGACGATCTGAAAACCATCTTCGGCTAGGAGGGGAAAGCGACATGCGACAAACTATTTCCAAAGTAGCTGATGTCAGGCAGTTGATCGAGTCGGGACGCAAGCTCCTTCTGGCCGGTGACGAGGATGCCCTGCGCCAGTTGCCCCAGGGCGATTGGATAGGCGGCACGATTCCGTACTTCATTTCCAGCGACAAGGGCGGCATGTCCAGCCGTGAGCTCATCTGCGCCACGGACATCACCGACATCGTCACGTCCATCGAGATTGTCGCCTACGACGAAACCAGCCTGGCCCGCGTCTACGCCGAGGGTCCCAAGCACGGATTCAGCTTCATCATCATTCCGGCGGCCAGCAAGACGCACCTGTCTTTTGCCCTGAACGCCCCCAACTATAAAGATTTCGGTATCCGGCCGCTGATCGGCTGGGTCGCGGGCGTACACCTGTCCGACCTGGGCAAGAAGACCCCCAAAATCATCAACGGCCGCACCGGCGAGGTGCGCGAGGAAGGAGCCCTGGTGCTCCAGGCCCAGCTGCCCGAGGGCAAGGTGGCCGAAATCGGCATTCTCAACCTGTTCGAGCAGGGCGACGGCGACATCCTGACCTTCACTTCCGACGACTTTGCCGCCAAGGACGTGATGGTCAACGGCGAAAAACGCAACTTCGCCGCCTACATCGTGAAAAACAAGCTCGACACCAAGCTGCCGCTCGTAGCCGACTACTACGGGGCCATAGTCAACATCAGCTTCCAGGATGTCGACGAGGTGGAAGGCCAGGTGAAGTTCTACGCCCCGGTCTTCTCCGGCATCCGCTACAAGCACGCCAAGCCCGTGGCGGATTACGTCAAGGAATTCAACAGCCGCCTGAACAAGGAATGCTCCATCGAATCCTCCCGGGTGGCCTTCTCCTGCAACTGCATCCTCAATTACCTGTATTCCGAGCTGGAAGGGAAAAAGACCGATCCCTTCACCGGGCCGGTCACCTACGGCGAGATCGCCTATCAGCTTCTCAACCAGACCTTGGTGTATCTGGAGATCATGGACGTTTAGCCGCCAGTCGCCGAAGCGCGACCCACACCCAAGCCCATCGGGACCCATCGTTTAAGCGATGTCTGCTGGGCCGCCACCGTCAACCGGAAGGCGGACCGACGTTTCCGCGGCGTCGGGGCGGCCTCGCGGACCAGGCGATAGTCCTCGAGGAAAGGAAGGCCGTGAGCCGGGCGCAAGCCGGGCAAGCGGCCTTCCCCATTTGCATCCCCCACAGGGCGAAGACCGGGGGGAAACCTTTCTTGCAGAAAGGTTCTCCCCCCAGGCCCCCCTTCCAAAGACTCTTAACGGTTACAGACTGTTATCGTGATTGCGCCTGTAATCGTTGAAATTTTTTGGGAGGGGAGAGCGCGAGAGGGGGACCCTTTTTTCAAAAAGGGTCCCCCTCTCGCACCTCTTTCCCTTCTTCCCCTCTCCCCTCACGACGTCTCGTCGGCGCGGCGCAGGGCGTTTATCTTGTCCACGAGGTAATTTTCCAGTTCGCGCCGGTCCTTGCGCAGGCGCACCAGTTCCGCCTCCAGCAGATGCATCTTCTCGGCCATGGCGGCGTTTTCGCCGCGCACCGCCCCGAGCTGCTCCCGCAGCCCCTCCACCGTCTCCTCGGGCAGGGCCGGCTGGACCGGCGGAAAATGCTGCTGGAACTGGGCCATGATCGACCGGGCGATTTCCGTGCCGATGCCGGCGGCCATGGCCATGACGGCCGGCTCGCCGCCGGAAAAGGCCGCTTCGCCTGCGGTGATGGTCGTTGCGGGCGAAGCGGGCGCGGCGACAGTGGAAAGAACCGCCTCGCCGGCCGCCTCGTGGGCCACGTTGACCGGAAACTGCCGCATCAGCTCGGCCCGCACGTCCGCCGCCGAGAGCCCCTGGCCGAGCAGCCGGCCGATGGCCTGGAAGACTTCCACCGCCTCGGGGCGAAACCGCTTGCTGCGTCCGCGCCCGACGCTCGGCAGCACCTCGTCGAAGCGGTTCTTCCAATAGTGGAGCGTGGATTCCGGCATATCCAGCAGCTTGGCGATGGCGGCCACGGAGTACAGACGATTTTCCGACACGGCGCATTCCCCGGAGCTATTTTATACACGGTCGCTGGGGGGAAACCTTTCTTGCAGAAAGGTTCTCCCCCCAGACCCCCTTTCCAAAGACGCTTCAAAGGGTGGATATCCGCTGCAACACCTTAACAGATAAAAAATTGAGAAAGGGACGCGAGCGAAAGGGCAGCCCCCTTCCCGAAGGGCTCCTTCTCCCGCATCGCCTATACCCTAGGAGCGGCCCGCGTCGGGTGTCAAGACGTCGACATCTTGCCGGACGGCGGACAACGGCGTAAGTTTCGAATGTTACAAATCCACCTGCGTTGTGACGCATCCGCGCACAATCGTCGGCGAACGCAGCCAATTCTCCATGGAGTCGTAACCCTGGCTGGCTATGCCTTGTATGGTTTGACCAGTGGCTATGCGCCCCGTCTTCCTAGACGCCATCCCCCGAGGTGATGACATGGAACAAAGCGAACGTCCCCGCATCTTTTCCCTGGCCCCATCCTTTGGCGGGCCTGTCACGCGCCGCGCCGTCGCCCTGGCCGAGCCTTTTCTGGCCAAGGCTCTGTCGCTTGCCCCCATCGAGGACATCTACCGGGCCATTCCGAACGGCCTGGACGGCGGCTCCTTCGTGGACGCCGTGCTCGATGCCATGAACGTGCGCGTGCGGGCCGCGACCGAGGAACTGGAGCGCATCCCCAAATCCGGGCCGGTGGTGGTGGTGGCCAACCATCCCTTTGGCGGACTGGAAGGGCTGGTGCTGGCCAAAATGCTTTTGGCCGTGCGCCCCGACACCCGGATCATGGCCAATTTCATGCTCTCCCGCATTGCGGAGTTGCGCGATCTTTTCGTCTTCGTCGACCCCTTCGGCGGCTCCTCGGCCACGGGCAGCAACATCCGGCCTCTCAAGGAATGCCTGCACGTGTTGCGCAAGGGCGGCCTGCTCGGCATCTTTCCGGCCGGAGCGGTGGCCCACCCCCACCTGGAAAACGGCCGGCTGACCATCGGCGACCCGGCTTGGAGCGCCACCGTGGCGAGGCTCGTGCGCAAGACCGAAGCCACGGTCGTGCCCATCCATTTTGGCGGCCGCAACAGCCGGCTGTTCCAGGTCCTGGGCCTCATCCACCCCCTCGTGCGCACGGCCATGCTGCCCCGGGAATTCTGCAATAAACGCGGCCGCACCGTGGAAGCCCGCATCGGCACCCCCATCCGTTACAACCGCCTGGCCAAGGTCTCGACCTGCGACGAGGAAGCCGATGCCTGCATCACCCGCTACCTGCGCCTGCGCACGGAGCTCTTGCGCAATCGCCCGGACAGGCCTCTGCGCCGGCCGCCGCTTTTCCCCCAGAAAAACGCCGGCCGCCAGGAAGCGCTCATCCCGCCCGTGAGCCCGGACCTGCTGGCCGACGAAATCGCCTCGCTTGCGGCCGGGGCGGTCCTGCACCAAAGCGGCGAGTTCCAGGTCATCGAGGCCAAGGCCGTGGACATCCCCCTGACGCTGCGCGAAATCGGCCGGCTGCGCGAACTGACCTTCCGCCGGGTGGGCGAAGGCACGGGCAAGGCCTGCGACCTCGACGGGTTCGATCCCTTCTACCGCCACCTGTTTTTGTGGAACGCCGCAACACGCGAAGTGGCCGGCGCCTACCGCATCGGCCGCACCGACGAGCTTTTGACCGAAAAAGGCCCGCAGGGGCTTTATACCAGCACGCTTTTCGTGCTCAAGGCCGCCTTTTTCTCGCGCATAAGCCCGGCGCTGGAGATGGGCCGGTCCTTTGTGCGGCCCGAGTACCAGAAAAGCTACTCGCCGCTTCTGCTCTTGTGGAAGGGGCTGGCCCAGATGGTGGTGCGCGAGCCGCGCTACCGGGTGCTTTTCGGCCCGGTGAGCATCACCAACGACTACAAGCACGCCTCCAGGCGGCTTATCGCCAGCTACTTCGAGGGCAACGTCACCAATCCCAACCTGGCCCGGCTGGTGCGCCCCAAAACGCCCCTTCGCGGCCAGACCTGGCTGGCCCGGGCGGCCCGGACCCTGGTCGAGGACCTCGACGACCTGCTGGCGCTTATCGACGACATCGAGGCCGACCGCAAGGGCATCCCGGTGCTTTTGCGCCAGTACCTGAAGCTTGGCGGCAAGATCCTGGCGTTCAACGTGGACAAGGGTTTCGCCGACTGCCTCGACGGACTGATCGTGGTGGACCTGCTCCAGGCCGACCGACGCCAGCTCGAGCGCTACATGGGCAAGGCCGGGCTGGCCGGTTTCATCGCCTACCACGAAGCCCAGGCGGCCACGGCCGACACGCCGGCGGAGCATTGCGCCTAGTGTCGCGTTCTCGAAATTCGTGCATACGAATTTTGAGAGTAATATATTTAACTAATTATTTTTTCTCTAAAAAATATTGTCATATTTTTTAGAGAACGCCACACTAGGCTTTTCGCGCTTTCCCGAACGCCAACGGAAAAAAGCCGGAGGGAAGACATCCCCCCGGCTTTTTTGCGCCTGGATAGGCCTCACGCGCCTACCCGGCCCCGTCGTCCGAGTCGTCGTCATCGGGCCGCGCCGGACGCGACAGCAGGAGCCAGCCGCCAAGGCCCAGGACGAAGACGGCCACGCCCCCGGCAACGCCTCTGGAACGGCCAAGGCCGGAAAACCACTCTTCCAGCTTTTCGGCCAGGACCAGTCCCTTGCCGCCGAACGCCTCCATCCGGCGGTTGTAGGCCTTGGTGTCCTCCAGACGCTGCGGGTAGGCCACGCCGTCGATGACCACGTAGCCCGACGTCTCCGCGCCAGCGCCGGCCCGCTGCCATATCCAGGCGGACAGGCCGAGGCCGACAAAAAGGAGGCAAACACCGCACAAGCGTCTGCCCCAGGCTTTTCGGGACGGGCCCGGCACGCCCGGCGTCAGGTTGTCGCACATTTTGCCAACGTACCTTAAGCGCCTACCGGCCCTCGGCGGCCTTGGCCGGGGTGTAGTCGCACAGGGGCTCCGGGGCCATGTAGTTGCCGGACATGGTGTGGGCCCTGGCCCGGCAGCCGCCGCAGACGCGGTGGTATTCGCACACGCCGCACTTGCCGAGATACTCGTCCTTGTTGCGGAACTGGAGAAACTGGGGCGAGGAGCGCCAGATCTCCGGGAACGGCGTTTTGCGCACATTGCCGCAGTCGAGGTCCAGATAACCGCAGGGCTGCACCTGGCCCACGGCCGAAATGAAGCAGAACCCCGTGCCGCCGAGGCAGCCGCGCGTCATGGCGTCCATGCCGAAGGTGTCGGGGCTGACGGTCACACCCTCGGCCTTGGCCCGCTGGCGCATGATGCGGTAATAATGGGGGGCGCAGGTGGCTTTCAGGTGCATGCTGGTGGTCTTGCGGAAATCGTAGAACCAGTTGAGCACTTCCTCGTATTCCTTGGCCGTTATGATCTCGGCCCCGAGCTCCACGGCCCGACCGGTCGGCACGAGCAGGAAAATATGCCAGGCGGCGGCCCCAAGCGCCTCGGCCAGCTTGAATATTTCCTTGAAGTTTGCCATGTTATGCTTGGTCACTGTGGTGTTGATCTGAAACTCCACCCCGGCCGACTTGAGGTACTCGATGCCGCGAAGCGCGCCTTCGAAGGCCCCGGGCACGCCCCGGAAGGCATCGTGGTCGGCGGCGTTCGGCGCGTCGATGGAGATCGAGCAGCGGGCGATGCCGGCATCGCGGATTTCCCGGGCGTTTTCGGCGGTGACGAGCGTGCCGTTGGGAGCCATGACGCAACGCAGGTCGCGGCTCCTGGCATGGCGCACCAGCTCGAAGATGTCCGGGCGCAACAGCGGCTCGCCGCCGGTGAAGATGATGATGGGGCTGCCGGTTTCCGGGAATGTGTCGATAAGGGCCTTGGCTTCGGCGGTGTCGAACTCGCCGGGCCAGGGATCGAGGCAGGCCTCGGCCCGGCAGTGCTTGCAGGCCAGGTTGCAGGCCCGGGTGACCTCCCAGGCGATGAGCCGCAGGGGCGGCATGCCGGCCGGGCCGGCGGGATGCGCATTGTGGGGATGACTGTGGCCGTTGGCGTGGGGATGCTGCATATGGGGATCTCGGACCCGAAGGCGGCCGGACGGTCGCCGGGTCCCCTCCTTTGTGGCGTGATGTGCGCGCGGCCGCGCTGGCGGCATGCGCGCGCGACCGGACGGTTCGCTTGATATAATGGTTGGCCGCCCGGTGGCAAGGCGGACGGGCGTATCGGGCACAAAAGCCCGGGCATGGGACCTCATGCCCGCAACACGAAAACCCGGAGGTATTTATGCGCCAGGCGTTTCGCCTGCTTGCCCTGTTGCTGCTGCTGGCGGTGCCCTGCACCGGTCAGGCCGGCGAACAGGCCTTTGGCCTCACAGCAAAACAGATCGACCTCGTCCGGCTGCTGCCGCCGCCGCCCGCCGTGGGATCGGCCAGGCAGCGGGAGGAGATGGCCCTGCTCATGACGCTGCAACAATCCCGCACCCCGGCCCAGGTCGCCCTGGCCCAGGCCGACGCCATGCGCTCCGTGTTCCGGTTCGCCGACGCCATAAGCCCGGCTTTTTCCGCCGCCGAGCTGCCGGTCACGGCCGCTTTTTTCGACAAGGTCCGCCACGCCGCCGACCTGCTCCTCGGCCCGGCCAAAAAACATTTCGACCGCCCCAGGCCCTACGCGAGCAATCCGGCGCTGACGCCCTGCCTGCACAGGCCGGGAAACGCCTCCTACCCCAGCGGCCATTCCACCTTCGCCACCGTCATCTCCATCCTCCTGGCCAACATGCTGCCCGAGGATGCGGACGCCATCTACGCCAGGGCGGAAGTCTATCGGTTCAATCGGGAACTGGGCGGCGTGCACTACCCGAGCGACGTGACGGCCGGGCGCATCGCCGGGACCGTCATCGCGGCTCTTCTCTTCGACGACCCGGCCTTTACGGAAGCCTACGCCAAGGCCCGGGCCGAAACACGCCGGGTCCTCGGCCTGCCGCAATAACGCAAGACGTCCCCGAAACCCAGGCCGGGTTCTCGGGGACGTCCTCGTGCGGGAATGCGGGCGCGCCGGCCCGGAGCCTCGGCTATTTCGACAGCCAGGGCAGCGCTTTTTCGGCGAAATAGGTGATGATCATGTCCGCCCCGGCCCGCTTGATGGAGGTCAGCGACTCCAGGATGGCCCCCTTGCCGTCGAGCCAGCCGTTGCCGATGGCGGCCTGGAGCATGGCGTACTCGCCGCTGACCTGATAGGCGGCCAGGGGCACGTCGAAATTGTCGCGCAGAAGGCGCAGCACGTCGAGATAGGGCATGCCCGGCTTGACGATAAGGATGTCCGCGCCCTCGGACAGGTCGGCCGCGGCCTCGCGCAGGCCCTCGCGCACGTTGGCCGGGTCCATTTGATAACCGCGGCGGTCGCCGAAGGCCGGCGTGCTGTCGGCCGCGTCGCGAAACGGCCCGTAAAAGCACGAGGCGTACTTGACGGCGTAGGACATGACCGGAATGTGGGTGAAGCCTGCCTCGTCGAGCGCCATGCGGATGGCCCCCACGCGCCCGTCCATCATGTCCGAAGGGGCGACGATGTCCGCGCCGGCCCGGGCATGGCTCACGGCCGTCTTGGCGAGCAGTTCCAGGGTCGGGTCGTTTTGCACTTCGCCGCGTCCGTCGATCAGGCCGCAGTGGCCATGGCTCGTATACTCGCACAGGCACACGTCGGTCACCACGACCAGTTCGGGATAGGTCTCCTTGAGGCGCATCACGGCCTTTTGCACGATGCCGTCGTCCGCGTAGGCCCCGGAGCCGACCGGATCCTTTTTCTCGGGCAGGCCGAAAATAATGGCCGAGCGCAGACCATTGTCCATGGCCGCGCCCACCCGCGCCGTCATGCGTTCCACGGAAAGCTGGCTCTGGCCGGGCAGGGAGGCGATGGGGCGCTCGAAGTCCCGGTCGTCGGTATCGACCACGAAATAGCCCTGGATGAGATCGGCCGGACGCAGTTCGGTTTCGCGCACCATGTCGCGCAAAAAAGGCGTACGGCGCAGCCGGCGGCCGCGATGAAAATCGCCGAAAACCATGACAGTCCTCGCTTCGCTAACGTTGGATCAATGTTTACGGACAGGGAAAAACGCGCCCACGATGTCGTCTATCTGGTCCTGGCCGGCGGCGGCCAGTTCGGGCAGGCGCTCGGGAGCGAGACCAAGCATGTCCCAGGCTTCGGGTTCGAGGGTGGGCACCATGGACGAGGCCGGCGGGGTATGCCCCAGGGCCACGGCCATGATGTCGGCCAGATGCAGGATGGCCGGCTCGATGTCGCCCGGACAGGCCGAGGGCTTGTGGTGGCAGGTGACGATGGCCACCAGCGCCTCGGGAAATTTCCAGGCCCGCAGCAACAGCCCACCGACCAGAGGATGGGCGAAGCCCACCACCTCGTTTTCGGCCACGAAAAGGGGCGTCATGTTGGCCTTGGCGTAATAGATGGCTTCCACCGCTGCGTGGGGCAGCTTTTTAAACAGCACCAGCCGGCCGATGTCGTGCAGAATGCCGGCCACGAACAGCCGCTCGCCGCCGTTTGTGCCCACGGCGTCCCCGAGCAGCCGGGCAAAGACGCCGACGGCCACGGAATGCTCCCAGAACGTGCGCATGTTGATCAGTTCCGGGGGGATGTCCTTGAAGGCGTTCATGGCCGAAATGCCAAGCGCCAGGGTGGAGACTTCCTGGCCGCCGAGGACCATGACCGCCCGCGAGATGGAGTCCACACGGTGGGGCAGGCCGTAAAAGGGGCTGTTGACGAGCCTGAGAAGCTTGGCGGTGAGGCTCGTGTCCTTGCTGATGACGTCGGCCACCTGGCCGGAGGAGCTTGAAGGCGAATCGAGCACCTGGCGGATCTTGAAATAGATGTCCGGGAACGAGGCGAGCTTCACCTCGCTGTCCACGAGGTCGTCGACCCCGCCCTCCTCGCGGAAAAAGAGATCCCCCATGGACTCGGCCCGGGGATTGGGGGGGATGTCCGGGGGCAGGCCCGCGCCGGAGGCAAGCGCCCGCGCCTGATCCAGCACGGCGGTCTCGAACAGGGCGATCACGGCCGGGTGCGACATGTCGTTGGCCAGGAAACGGCGGAAAACATGGGTGGCGCTTTGCTCGATGAGCGCCGACGGGATGTCCGCCCCCCCGGGCGCGTCGCCCGATGTGCCGTCGGCCACGTCCGCGCCGGCCACGCCCCGCGTGCGCAGGCTCCCGATATGGCTGTCAGTAAGTGTCATCCCCTTGGGCAACAGCATGTTGCCGTCAGGCCCAAAGAGGTCCGACGCCAAGGTCATGCCCGCCTCCAGCGCGTCCAGGGGTAACCTGCCCACGATGTGCTCCTCCGCTTACGCCCGCCCAATAGGCCGCTTCACGTACTTTCCTTCATATTCTTTTTTACCGGACATGGTCAACAGGCGCGAGAACGCTTTACAGCCCCCTTCCCGGGGAGTATGACCGCCGCCGTAAAGCAACCGTCACTCTACGGACGCAAACATTTCGGGGGACCGTTTCATGAGCGCATGCGTGGCATCGCTGGCGACCGCCAAGGAAGCCAGGAAAATCGTGGAAGCGGAGGCCGTGCCGGCTGTGGCCGCCACCGCAACGGACGACAAGGCCCGCCTGGCCATCGCCCTGGAAGCCCTTTCGGCCATTGCCGGAGAAAACGACCTGACCTGCGTGCGGACGCTTTTCCGTATGCGCCGCCAGGCCGAAAAGGCGCTTTTGCGCATCAGGGGCTCCCGCAACGACCAGCATACCCTGTTTTAACCGCCCGGGGCGGCCGCGCCGCCCCGCCCCGCCGGCTTTTCGCCAGCGCGAATGCGAGAGGGGGACCCTTTTTGAAAAAAGGGTCCCCCTCTCGCGCTCTCCCCTCCTAAAAACTTCTAACGGTTACGGGCAGCGTAACGCTAACAGGCTGTTCTCGTTAAAAGTCTTTGGAAAGGGGGCCCGGGGAGCTTGCTGACAAAGCCAGATGAATCAGGCTGCTGAAAAGGTTCGAGTGCAAGGCGCAAAAAGACTCCAAGACCGACGCGTAGATAACTACGCGAGGGTTTGGAGTCTTTGAAGCAACGCAGCAATCGGGCCTTTGTCAGCAGTCTGGGGGGGAGAACCTTTCTGCGAGAAAAGTTTCCCCCCGGCACGTCTTTTCGAATTTTACTCTTCAGGGCGGATTTCGTCGTCGGTCAGGTAGCAGGCCGGATCGGGCGCCCAGACGTCGCCGGTGACGGCTTCGGCCCGGGCCCGGAAGTTGCCGCCGCAGATGGCAAGATAACGACAGGTGGCGCAGCGCCCGGTGACGTAGCGCTTCTTGTCCTTGAGCTTGGCCAGCAGTTCGATGTTCGGATCGTCCCAGATCTCGGAAAACGGCCGCTCGCGCACATTGCCGAAGACGTGGTGCCGCCAGAACTGGTCGGCGTGGACCTTGCCGTCCCAGGAGATGCAGCCGATGCCCCGGCCGGAGCTGTTGCCTTCGTTAAACGAGAGCAGCTCCGCCACCTCGGCCGCGCGCTTGGGGTCCTCGCGGGCCAGGCGCATGTGGACGTAGGGACCGTCGGCGTGGTTGTCCACGGTGAGCACTTCCTTGGGGAAGCCCGCGTCGTGCAGGGCCCGCGTGTGGTCCATGATCAGGTCGACCAGGGCCCGCGTGGCCGTGTGGTCCAGGTCTTCCTTGATAAGCTCCGAGCCGCGCCCGGAGTAGACCAGGTGGTAAAAGCAGATGCGCGGCACTTCGAGGTCGCGCAGCAGGTCGAAGAGAAGCGGCACATCGCTGGCGTTGCGCTTGTTGATGGTGAAGCGCAGTCCGACCTTGAGCCCTTCCATCTGGCAGTTTTCGAGGCCGGCCAGGGCTTTTTTGTACGCGCCCGCAACGCCCCGAAAGCGGTCATGGACCGCCTCGCCGCCGTCCAGGGAGATGCCGACGTAGGACAGGCCGACCCCTTTGAGCTCCCGGGCCTTTTCGCGGGTAATCAGCGTACCGTTGGTGGAGATGACGGCCCGCATGCCCCGGGAGGTGGCGTGGGAGGCCAGCTCGGTCAGGTCCTTGCGCACCAGCGGCTCGCCGCCGGAAAAAAGCATCACCGGAGCGCCGTAGGCGGCCAGATCGTCGATCATGGCCTTGGCTTCCTCGGTGCCGATGTCGTCCACGCCCTCCGGGTCGACGGCCTTGGCGTAGCAGTGCACGCACTTGAGGTTGCAGCGCCGGGTCATGTTCCAGACCACGACGGGCTTTTTGTCCGCGGAAAACTGAAGCAGGTGCGACGGGAGCTTGCCCGATTGGCGGCCGTAGCGCAGGGCGTCGGAAGGCTCCACCCCGCCGCAGTAAAGCTTGGATATGCCGATCATGAAAAATCCTCTGTTTCGTTGGGTGGGAAGGCCCTATACTACATTTTCGACCAGCGCGGTAGGGGGTTCACCCGGTTACGGCCTTCTGGCGGTCATGAGAAACACGGTGAATTCCCGCACGGCCCCGTCCCTGCCCGGCCGTTCGATGGTGGCGGCGGTGGTCGCGTCGATGTCCGTAAACCCGCATCCGGCCAGCATGTCGGCCAGTTCCAGGCGGTCGAAGCCGAAATGGTAAACCCCGTCGTTGTCGGGATGAAACACCCCGCCTTCGCTGTCCAGGTCGGCCAGGGCCAGGCGCGCCCCCTTGCCCGCGGCCTTGAAAAGCCGGTCCAGCACGGGCGGGATATTCTCGACATGATGCAGGGCCATGGCGCTGCCGATGAGGTCGTAGGTCCCGGGCAGGGGGTCCCCGGCGCCGATGTCGGCCAGGATGGTGGCCACGTTGTCGAGGCCGACCGCCTCGATCTTGGCGTCGAGGGCGGCCAGCATGCCCGGCGAGGTATCGAGCCCGGTGACGCGCTGGCAGCGCCTGGCCAGCTCCAGCGTCAAAAGCCCCGTGCCGCAGCCGAAATCCAGGGCATCGGGCACGGTCTCCCGAAAAAGCCCGACCCGTTCCATGGTGGCGGCGATGTCGCCGGCCAGCTTGCGGCGGAACGGATTGGCGTCCCAGGCCTCGGCCCGGGCGTTGAAAAGCGCGACGTTGTCATCCATGCCTGTCTCCCTACAGCCGATGGAGCGGCCGAAAAAAAACGGCCAATCCGCGATGCGCGGCGGCCTTTGCCCTCGACCAGATTCCCGGCGCGGCGTCAAGGAGGAAATGTCAGGACGGGTCGGAAACGGACGGCGTCTGCCGGCGGGACCGGTCCACGGCGTCCGTGATCTTGGCCAGCAGTTCGTCGAGGTCGCAGGGCTTGAGCAGGTAATCGGTCGCCCCGGCGGCCAGGCCGTCCTTGGCCGCCTCCTCGGAACCATGGCCGGTGAGCATGATCACGGGCATGGACGGGACCATCTTCTTGAAAATCTTGAGCACCTCGATGCCGTCCATGTCCACCATCTTGAGGTCGCACACGGCCGCGTCGCAGGCGTTTTCATGCAGCGTGCGCACGGCCTCGGCCCCGGAAAGCGCCACCATGATATCGAGGCCCCGCCGCCGCAGGCGCTTGGCCAGCACTTCGGTGAAGCCGGCCTCGTCGTCGATGAGAAGAACCCGCAACGGTTTGTCACTCATGACCGCTTGAAACCCTATTGGATGCTGTTGTCCGGGGGAGGGGACTTTTTGAAAAAAGTCCCCTCCCCCGGGCCCCCTCCTTCAAAAACTTTTATCGGGGGGGAATGGTTGCTTCACTGCATTGCCGCAAAACGCACTTACGGCTTTTCCGGCCCGGCGCTTGACGCGTTGGGTCCGGAAGGCGCGGCCGGGGCCTGGGGTTCGGGATAGCCGGCCGAGGGCAGGGAGATCCGGAAAGTCGCGCCCTGTTCCGGGGCCGATTCCACGGTGATCTCGCCGCCGAGCTTTTTGACGATGCCGTAGCAGATGGAAAGTCCGAGCCCTGTGCCCTTGCCCACGGCCTTGGTGGTGAAAAAGGGCTCGAAAATGCGGGCGGCCACGGCCTTCGGTATGCCATGCCCGGTGTCGGACACGACAAGCTCCACATGATCGCCGGCCAAACGGGTGGCCAGCGTCAGGTCGCCGCCGTTTTTCTCCATGGCGTCCATGGCATTGTTGACGAGGTTGAGCACGAGCTGCTGGAGCTCCGAGGGCGAGCCGGCCACATGGGGCAGGTTCTCGGCCAGATCGGTCTTGATGTGCACGTTGACGTAGCGGGCGCGCTTGTCGGACAGCTCGGCCATCTCGGCCACCAGGGCATTCAGGTCCAGTTCCTTGATGCGCTCGTCGGTCTTGCGGGCGAAACTTAAAAGCTTGTAGGTGATTTCCTTGCAGCGCGTGCCCTGCAGGCGGATCTGGTCCAGGGCCCGGCGCATTTCGGCCATGTTCTCGGGCGTGCCGTAGTCGTCGTCGGTCAGGATGTCCGTCACCCAGCCGGCCTCTTCCATCATGATGGCCACGGGATTGTTGATCTCGTGGGCGATGCCGGCGGCCAGCTCGCCGACCGAGGCCAGCTTGCCGGCCTCGATGACCTGATCGTTTAAAAGATCGCGCTCGGCGTCGGCCGTGGCGATGCGCCCGACCATGCGCCGGGCCAGCCACCAGGCGGCGACGAAAACCAGCACCGCGCCCACGGCCACGATGACGATGGCCAGCACCCTGGCCCGGTAGAGCGAGGCAAAGGCGTCGGCCTCGTCCTGCTGGTAGACCAGGGCCCAGTCCCCGCCCTTGAGCGTGGCCGCGACGTAAAGCACCCGATGCCCCGAGGCCGGGGACTCGTGGGTGAACACCATGACCTGATCGGCGGCCATGGCCGGCGCATCGCCCGTGCCGCTCCAGATCTTCCTTCGCAAGAACGGCGCGTCGGTTTGCAGGCCGCGCTTGGGCGTGGTTTGCAGCTCGCCCCGGGCGCTTAAGATAAAGGCCTGCCCCGTGGCCCCCTGACCGATATTTTCCACAAGCTTGTTGAAGGCGGCGAAGTCGATGGTGGAGCGCAGAATATATTCCTGGCCGTCATGGGCACGCCGCACCGCCACCACGAAATGGGGCAGCCCCCGCAGCCCGAGGAACACGTCGCTTATGGTCACCTCGCCTTTCTGGGCGGCGGCGAACCACGGCGAATCGGCGTAATCGGCCCGGCCCAGGCGGTAGGGCCCGGCATAGGACACGAGCGCCCCGGCGGCATTGACCAGCCCCAGGTCCACGAACACCCCGCCGTGCTCTTTTTGCATGGTGGCCAGGAGCCCGCCCAGGGCGCCGTCGTCGGTCAGCGAGGAAAACGGCGTCAGATCGGCCAGCACCCGCAGCTCGGCGGCGGATTCGCGCAAAAACGCCCCCACCTGCTGCGTGTGCTTGAGCACCAGCTCTTCCAGGTGTTCCACAACCTTGGCCCGGTAGGCGGTATGGAACTGGTAGCCGAGCATGACCGCGCAGGCCAAAAGCGGGGCCAGAGCCACCACCGCCACCCAGGCCACCATACTGCGTGTCAGGGACTGATAATAATGGCGGTCGCTCAAAGGCTGCCTCCAGCGGCGGCGGGCGGAATGGCGGTGGCCAAATACATGAAAAAAGCATACGTCTCCGGAAAGGCTTTTACAAGCGGCCAGGAATCGTCCGTGACCCCGACCGGCGGGAGGTGTGCAGGCATGGCCGAGGGCGTGATCGATCTCAAAAAGCAGTTGCGGGATTTGAAGGCCCACGAGCACTTGGCCGGATTCACCGGGTTTCGTCTCGACCTGGGCCTTGGCGACGCGCCCAAGGAAGGCGTGCTCAAGATCGCGGAATTCGTCCGGCCCGACGCCTCGGGCTACCTCACCCTGACCTTTCAGACCGATCCCGACCCCGAGCCGGATCGCCGGGCCGCCCTGGCCGGCCTCTTCGACCGGTTCGGCCGGTTCGCCCAGGCGGCCGACGCCGTAACCGGCGCCAAGCGCTTCGGTCAGGGGTTCGAATACATCATGATCGCATCGCAGGGCCTTGCCGATGGCGATCCGTGGTTCGTGGTGGACATGGACTTCTATTATAAGAATCTGGCGGGACGGCTGCGCCCCCTGATCGAGGACGCGGTGCTGCCGGGGCTTGCCGGGGTGATGCCCGTGACCTTCGAGCCCGTCAATTGGTGGGACTGATCGCCCGGAGGCGACACGCGGCATTGGACGCCGCGGCGCTTTTGCTCTACCAGTGACGCGAGGCCGCGCGTTTACGGCCGAACGAGCGGCGTTTCCCCTTGATGCCCCTTGATGCGGACGCGCCGTTTTTGGTGTCCAAATGCCGGGACCGGTTTCACCGCATCCCGAAAACACGGGGCGCGGTCCGCGCCCGCCCCGGAGACAGCGACACGCTTCCATGCCTGCCGGATCACAACGACAACGCCTGCTCACCGCCGCCGTGGGCCTGCCGGTCCTGGCCGTGGCCGTGGCCGCCGGCGGCTGGTTTCTGGCCATCCTGACCGCCGTGGCCGCCGCCCTGGCCATGCGGGAATTTTTCGCCATGACCGGCCGGCCCGGACCGGTTCTCGAAGCCATCGGCCTGGTCCTCGGGCTTATCGTCGTCGGCAGCGCCGTCCTTGGCGGCTGGCCCGTGGCCGGGGTTGCCCTGGGGCTGGCCTTCTGGATCGAGCAATTCACGTTCCTGGGCCGTTTCGCCGCCCGGGGAGAGACGGCCCCGCCGCGCGCCGCGTTGGCCGCCGCACTCCTCTACGTCGCCTTTCCCCTGCGGTTTCTCTGCCTTTTTTCCCCACTGGAAACGGTATTCATCCTGGCCGTGGTCATGGCCGCGGACACCGGGGCCTATTACGCGGGGAGCCTTGTCGGCGGTCCCAAGGTCTGGCCGGCGGTCAGCCCCGGCAAGACCTGGGCCGGAACCTGCGGCGGACTTCTGGCCTCGGCGCTCGTCGCTTCGGTCTTTGCCGCGTCCACGCGTTTCGTACCCGGCCCGCTGGCGCTGGCCGGCTTTGGCGTGATCGTTGCCGGCGTTTCCCAAATGGGCGATTTTTTCGAATCCGCGCTCAAGCGCGCCGCCGGCGTCAAGGACTCGGGCACTGTGCTCCCTGGGCATGGCGGCGTGCTCGACCGCATCGACGGGCTGTTGCCCGCCATCCTGGTTTATGCAGCCGGCCGGCCCCTGCTCGGGCTGGGGTAAAGGAGGTCGTCAGGCCATGGATGATGCCGCTGCCGCGCCGCCGGGCGACCGCGAGGCCCGCTTCGACGCCTGCCTGGAACGTCTGGAGGAATTAAAGGCCGTCAAAGCCCGCCGGGAAGTGCTGGAAGAACGGGTTTTCCTGGAATTTCTCAAGGCCAACCGGAGCCGGATCAACGAATTTCCCCTGCTCGAAACCGAGCAGCAGGGACTCATGGACATGCTGCTGCGCCGGGCCGAGGGCCTGCATCCGGGGCACGAGTACGTCAAGGAACGCTTTTCCGCCTACTTGATCGAGCTCAACCACTACGGCAAGGCCAAGGCCGTGGGCGATGCCGCCGCCAAGCAAAAGCTGGCCCGACGCCTGGAGCGCGAGGAGATCATCCTGGTCAAGTGCCTCCAGGGCGTGGTCTACGCCTCGAGCCTGATCAAGGACAATTTCAGCGACGCGGTCATCCGCCACTTCGGCGAGGACTCCCTGACCAAGATCGACGAGATCACTTCCACCCTGGTCTTCGACGAGCTCTACTGGCGGGCCTACATCGAGCGCTTCATCAAGGAAGAGGTGCGCGGGGCCTACGACGATATTCTGGCCGAACGCCGCTATCGCATCTCCCGCGAAGGTCAGCTCCTCATCCTGGCCTTTCCCTTCGACGCGGTGCTGCAAAAGCTCAAGGGCACCACCAAGGCCATCTCCAAGACCCGCGTCCAGACGGCCTTTGACGAAGCCGTCTCCTCCACGGAGGGCCAAGGCCTTTTCGAAACCGCCCTGTCGGTGCTCGCCCGGGCGGAGATTCCCCAAGGGCAAAAGCGCCCGGACCGCGCCGAAGCGGCTTTCGCCGCCCAGGTGGCCACCATGGACGCGGTCACGGTGGAGTACCGCACGGCCGCCGGCGACGCGGAGGCCGGGGCCGACGCCGCCCAGGAACTGCGCGCCAAACAGATCGTGGCCCTTTGCGTGGGCGCGGCGGCCTCCCTGCGGGTGGTGCGCGAGGACTTCGCCCGGGCCCTGCGGGATTTCCCCCCCAAGGAAGCGGCCTGGATCGTCCAGATGGCCGGCTCCTTCGACGCGCCCCACCTGGGCCTCATGCTCGAACAGATCATGGAACTCGACTTCGCCCACCTGCTGCGGGAAAAGGGCGCGGCCGACGCCGGGCGCATCCAGATCAAGACCGCCCGCACCCGGCGCGCCCCCAAGGACGCCGTGGACGCGCTGGCCGAAGCCGGCTTCAACAAGGTGCGGCGCAAGCAATTTTTCGAAGACGACGGCGACGCGCCCGAGTTCTCGCTCTTCCGCCCCAGGAATCCGGCCGAAATGCAGGAGCGCCTGCGCCTGTTCCAGATCGAGCCCGAACTGACCCGGTCCCTGGTGGCCTTGTGGGAGATGGCCTCCCACAAGGTCGACCTCTACGTCTGTATCAACCTGGCCGCGCTCGGCAAGGTGGCCGCCAACCTGTCCGCCCGCATCACCGAAATCCTCGGCCGCTACGGCATCGCCCTGCCCGGGGCCGCCGAGCCGGCCAAAGCCAACCGCGACGCATGACCCAATTTCCCCAAAACGCGACACCGTCCCCCGCCTCACCCGGCGCGGGTTACATCACCTCCCTCGACGTGCCGGCCCCCACCCGCCCGAGGCGGCTGGCCGTGCTCGGCGCCACCGGCTCCATCGGCGTCAGCGCCCTGCGCGTGGCCGCCGAACATCCGGACAAATACGCCGTGACCGCCCTGGCCGGGGCCACCAACGTGGCGCTTCTGGCCGAGCAGGCGGCGACCTTCCGGCCGCCGGTCCTGGCCGTGCTGACGGACGAGCGCGCCGACGCCCTGCGAAAGCGCCTGCCGGCCGGCTACGCCCCGGACATCCTGGTCGGGCCGGAAGGCTACGCCGCCCTGGCGGCGCTTCCCGAGGCCGACGTGGTCGTTTCGGCCATTGTCGGCGCGGCCGGGCTTTTGCCGACGCTTGCCGCCGTCGCCGCCGGCAAGGTGGTGGCGCTGGCCAACAAGGAGTCCCTGGTCCTGGCCGGCGACCTCATCCGGGAAACGGCCCGGCGCACCGGCGCGGTCATTTTGCCCGTGGACTCCGAGCACAACGCCCTGTTCCAGGCCATGGGCGGCGCGGGACTCCCAGATCTGCCCCTGGTCGAACGGCTGGTGCTGACGGCCTCGGGCGGTCCCTTCCGCACCCGGGAAACCGGGGAGCTGGCCGCCGTCACCCCGGCCATGGCCCTTGACCACCCCACCTGGGCCATGGGGCCGAAAATCAGCGTCGATTCGGCCACGCTCATGAACAAGGGCCTGGAGGTCATCGAGGCCTGCCGGCTCTACGGCCTGCCCGTGTCCATGGTCGACGTGGTGGTCCATCCCCAAAGCATCGTCCATTCCCTGGCCCAGCTCCACGACGGCTCGCTTTTGGCCCATCTGGGGCCGCCGGACATGCGGGTGGCCATCGCCTATTGCCTGGGCTATCCCGAGCGCCTGCCCCTGGCCGTGCCCCGGGTGGATCTGGTGACGCTCGGCAGCCTCACCTTCGAGGCCCCGCGCCACGACGCCTTTCCCTGCCTGGGACTGGCCCGGGACGCCCTGGCCGCCGGAGCGAGCCACACCGTGGTCTTAAACGCCGCCAACGAGGTGGCGGTCGCACTTTTCCTGGAGGGCCGCCTTCCCTTCATGGGTATTGCTTCGGCCATCGCCGACGCCCTTGACGCCCATGCCGGGCAGGCGCTTCCCGACGCGGCGTCCATCATGGACCTCGACGCCCGGGTGCGCCGGCGGACAATGGAGGCGGCAAAACCCGCCTGATGGCATTGCCTCGCCGCCAAAGTCGCTTATTATAATGCATCGGCCATGGGCCCGCCCCGGGATGTTCCGGGAGCCGGCCGGCCGCGCAAAACCCGCCCCTGACGCCTGAAAACCGCCAGGGAGCACCCGAGTAGGCATGATCCAAAGCATCGTCGCCGTGGCCCTGGTCCTGGGGGGCCTCATCTTCTTCCATGAACTGGGGCATTTCCTGGCCGCCCGGGCCTTCGGCATGGGCGTGGCCACCTTTTCCCTGGGCTTCGGCCCCCAGCTCCTGGGTTTCACCCGGGGCAAAACCCGCTACGCGCTTTCCGCCATTCCGCTTGGCGGCTACGTGCAGCTCGTGGGCCAGGACCCGGACGATCCCGTGCCGGACGGCTTCTCGCCGCAGGAAGAGTTCAAGCTGCGCCCGGCCTGGCAGCGCATGATCGTGGTGGCGGCCGGGCCGCTGTTCAACTTTTTCCTGGCCTGGCTGCTCTTCTGGTGCCTGCTCGTGGCCGAGGGCCGCTTCGAGATGCTGCCCGTGGTCGGCCAGGTCCAGGCCGACAGCCCGGCCGAGAAGGCGGGCATCACCGCCGGCGACACCGTCACGACCATAAACGGCGCGCCCGTGGCCAACTGGGAAGAGATGGCCAAGTCCATCCGGGGCGGCGGCGGCAAGTCCGTCACCCTCACCGTGCGCCGCGACGGCAAGGACCTGACCTTCACCCTGACCCCGGCCATGCGCACCATCAAGAACCTCTTCGGCGAGGAGGAAAGCGCGCCCCTGGTCGGCATCGTGGCCTCGGGCAAGACCCGGGCCGTGCCCATGGGCGCGGGTTCGGCCGCCGGCGAGGCCGTCAGCCAGACGTGGAACGTGGTGGCGGTGACCTACACGGGTCTTTTGAAGCTCATCGAGCGGGTGGTGCCCCTGGACAGCCTCGGCGGCCCCATCATGATCGCCCAGATGGTCAGCAAGCAGGCGGCGGAAGGCATCGGCAACGTGGTGGCCCTGGCCGCGCTTATAAGCGTCAACCTCGGCGTGCTGAACCTGCTCCCCATTCCGGTCCTCGACGGCGGGCATCTGCTTTTCTACACCCTGGAAATCATCATGCGCAAACCGGTCAGCCCCCGCATGCGGTCGCTGACCACGCGGCTCGGGCTGGCCTTTCTCATCGCGCTGATGCTTCTGGCCACGGTCAACGACATCCGCCGCCAGATAAGCGTGCTCAATGGCTAAGGCGCGCCCCTTGCCGGCCGAAGGGCCGCTGCTGGTCGTAAGCGGCGTCTCGCCGCGCCTGACCGTGCTGCTGGGCCTGCCCGGACAGGACGTGCTGGTCCGGGAAAACACGGGCACGGGCCATTCGGCCGCGGTCCTGGCCCCCATGATCGCCGACATGCTGACGGCGGCGGGGATTGCCCCGGCAGACCTTGCCGGCATCGCCTGCGTGCGCGGCCCGGGCAGCTTCACCGGCATCCGGGTGGCCCTGGCCACGGTCCTCGGCCTGTCCATGGGCTCCGGCGCGCCCATGGCCGGCCTCGACTACCTGCCGCTTCTGGCCGCCTCGGCCGCGCGCCATGCCACCGGCGCGGTCATCGTCATCACCCATGCCCGAAGCGGGCAGGTCTATCTCCAGTCCTTCCTGGCCGACGGCGAGCTGGCCCCCATGGGGCCGCCCGAATCGCTTTTTCTCGAGACCGCCGCGGCCCGCGTGGCCGAGGGCGCGGCGGTCGGACCGCTTACCCTGGTCGGCGATGGCGCGGCCCGCTACCGGGCCGCCCTGCTCGAGGCAGCGCCCATGGCCGCCATCCCCGAGGACGGCGACCGACCGGACCCGGACACGGTGCTGGCGGCGGCCAGACAGGCCGACTACGGCCCTGACCAGGTGGAACCGCTCTACCTGCGCCCCTGCGACGCCGAGGAAAACCTGGTCGCCCTGACCGCCGTCCGGGGGCTTTCCCCGGAAACGGCCCGGACCATGTTCCACGACGCGGTCACAAGGGAATGAACTTTTTGGGAATGAGAAGAGTATGCGAGAGGGGAAACCCTTTAAAAAGGGTTCTCCCCTCTCGCGCTCTCCCCTTCCTAAACTTTATAACGACAACAGTAGCAACGATACCATCCAGTCACGACGAAGCGTCTTTGGAAAGGGGGTCCGGGGGAAGAACCTTTCTGCAAGAAAGGTTTTCCCCCGGCTCTCCCCCTCGGCTCTTCCCTCCAAAAGCGCCAGCCCTGCGCGCCTTCCACGAGTCCCTCCCGACCCGCGAACTGCTGCGTCAATTTCGCGACGCCCGGTCCAGTTTCGAACAACAGCTGTAAATCGAAGCGATTAGCCTTTCCTCGCGTTATCGCCGGACAAGATGGCTGCGTCGGGAAACCGACGTATCCGGCCGTACGCCACGAAAAACGCCGCACCGTTTCCCGCGAAACGCCGCTGCCGGCTGCCATGGTATTTTTTCTTTCGGCCCGCAGGACGCTAAAGAATCGTTTTTCCGGCGTCGATAAGAACGGTGAAATCACGCTACCGGTTGTCCTCGGCCGAGGGCCCGCGGCCGCAACCGGACAAGCACAAAGGGCAAGGACGCCCGCATCCATTTCAAGGAGGAAACAACCATGTCGCTGACCATCAATTACAACGGTATGGCCGCCAACGCCGCCCGCAACCTTTCCAACTCCTACTCCTCTCTGGCCACTTCGACCCAGCGCCTGTCATCGGGCCTGCGCATCAACACCGCCGCTGACGACGCCGCCGGTCTGGCCATTCGCGAGCTCATGCGCTCGGACGTCGCCGCCATCAACCAGGGCGTTCGAAACGCCAACGACGCCATCTCCATGATCCAGACCGCCGACGGCGCGCTCCAGGTCGTGGACGAAAAGCTCATCCGCATGAAGGAACTGGCCGAACAGGCTTCCACCGGTACCTACACCTCGGATCAGCGTCTCATCATCGACTCCGAATACCAGGCCATGGCCTCGGAAATCACCCGAATCGCCAGCGCTACGGACTTCAACGGCATTTATCTCTTGAACGGCAACCTGTCCTCGAGCACCCACAGCGGATCGACCCTCAATTCCAGCGGCAAGCTCAAGGTGCACTTCGGCTCCGGCAACCAGAGCGCCGAGGACTACTACTACGTCCAGATCGGCACTTCCACCGCTTCCGCCCTGGGCGTGGGCCTGGGCGCCGCATCCGGCGCTACCGGCCGCAGCATCTCCACCCAGGAACTGGCCCAGAAGGCCCTCGACGCCATCCAGACGGCCATCGTGTCCAAGGACAAGATCCGGGCCAACCTGGGCGCCCTGCAAAACCGCCTGGAGAACACCATCTCCAACCTGCAGGTCCAGAGCGAAAACCTGAAGGCCGCCGAATCCCAGATCTCCGACGTGGATGTGGCGACCGAAATGACCCAGTTCGTCAAGAAGCAGATCCTGACCCAGTCGGCGGTGGCCATGTTGTCCCAGGCCAACTCCCTGCCCAAGATGGCCATGCAGCTCATCCAGGGTTAAGCCCCGGCTTCATGACCGGTCGGGCCGCGGGGCACGGCCCGACCGGTTTGTGGCATAAGAGTTGCTTAGATCCGACCGGAATCTCCCGTATGGGAACAACTCTTTTTTCAGGGTAGCGAAATGTCCAGCACGGTCAGCGCCTACACACCAGTAACCAAGTCCGGCCAGGTCAATTACACAGGGCTTGGCAACGGCACGGATTTCGACTCCCTGATCACCAAGCTCGTCCAGGTCGAGCAAAACCGCATCACCACGCTGCAAACCTGGAAACAGTCCTGGACCAAAAAGCAGGACGCCTTCCTGGAACTCAACACCAAGCTCCTCGCGCTCAAAAGCACCCTCGAGGGCATGGACACCGAGGGTGAATTCCTGGTCAAGGTGGCCAATTCCACCAATTCCACGATCCTCACCGCCACCACCAGTTCCGGCGCGGACAACGGCTCCCACGTCATCGAGGTGAACCGCCTGGCCACGGCCAAGGCCATGGTCACCCAGGTCGCTTTCTCCGACCCCAACCAGTCCATCAACATAAACCCCACAGACCAGACCTTCGCCTACACCTACAAGGGCACCACCTATTCCAACAACATCGGCACCAACTGCTCCCTGAACGACCTCGCCAGCATCATCAACAACGACGCCAACAACCCCGGCGTCAAGGCCAGCGTCGTCTATGACGGCTCCGGCTACTTTCTCCAACTACGCGGCATGGATACCGGCGATGCCGCCACGCTGACCATCGACTCCAGCACCACCCTGCCCTATTTCCAGGCCTCCGATTTCGACACCATCACCTCCAACGCCAGCGCCTTGCTCAAGCTCGACGGCTGGCCCACGGGCGCGACCAGCTACATTACCCGGGAAAGCAACACCGTCACCGACCTCCTCCCCGGCGTCACCCTCAACCTCAAAAGCACGGGCACCATCACCCTGGCTGTGTCGACCGACACCACGGCCGTCAAACAGAACATCCAGACCTTCGTCGAACAAATGAACACGGTGCGGTCCATGTTGCAGGACCTTACCAAATACGACTCCACGACGTCGAAGGCGTCCATCCTGACCGGCAACTACGGCCTGCAGCTCATCGACACCAACCTCAAGACCGCCGTGGCCGGCAAGGGCGTCGGGTTCGACTACACCGAGGACACCTACTCCGTGCTGTCACAACTCGGCATCTTCACCAATGCCAACGAAGGCGCCAAAAACGAGGGACTGCTCTACATCAGCAACGCCACCCTCAATGCCATTCTGGCCTCCAACGCCACCAAGGCGGCCGAGTTGTTCTCCGCCAGTTACGCCGGCCGCACGGACAGTTCCGAATTTTCCATCGCCTCCTACCTCAAAGGCACGACCAAGTGCGGCACCTACGAGCTGTCCTACACCACCGACGCCAGCGGCAAGATCACAGCCGCCACGATCAACGGCCATCCGGCCATCTTTCACAGCAATTCCAACCTGATCACCGGCATGCACGGCTATGACGAAGCCGGCCTGGTGCTCAAGGCCATCGACGTCTCGGCGGGCACACACACCGGCACTGCGGCCCTCAAGCAGGGCAAGACCGGCCAGTTGGTCGACCTGCTCGGCGAATTGACCAATTCCACCAGCGGTCCCCTGCACATCCTCGACAAGAACTACGACGACATCACGCACATGATCGACAACAAGATCTCCTTCGAGCAGCGCCGCATCGCCACCTACGCCTCCAACCTGCGCAAGCGCTTCGCCAAGGTCGACTCCCTGCTCTCCACCTACAACCAGCAGCAGAACCAGCTCGCTTCGGCCATAAAAAACCTCTCCTCCTCCAGCTCATAACCGGAAGGAAACCGAACCGCGCCACGGCGGATACCATATGAGACGATTGCCCCCGCTTCCGTAGCGGCCAAGGCGGCCTCGCGCCGCCGCTGGCGGACATCGCCCGGATGATTTTTTCTTTTCTTTGTATTTCAATTAATTAAAATCTAAAACATCCTCCAGCCGCGTTTCTTCTACGACAGCACCCTTCAGTTTTCTCCGGCATCACCGATAAGTGTGAAAACAGGGAGAAAGCGCATGCAAGCCGCCGCCAGATCATATTTCCAGACCCAGGTTGCCACCACCACCCAGGGAGACCTGCTCATCATGCTCTTTGACGCGGCTCTCAAGTTCTTAAGCCAAGCCAAGGAAAAGATCGCCGAGAAGAATTACGCCCAAAAAGGCATCCTCATCTCCAAGGCCATGGACATCCTCTCCGAACTGCAAGGGTCACTCAACGCCCAAAAGGGCGGCGATCTGGCCGACCGGCTGCAAAAGCTCTATTTTTTCTGCACCGCCCGGCTGTTGGCCGCCAACCTCAAGATGGACGTGGCCAAGATCGACGAGGTCGTGAACATCCTGACCGGCCTGCGCGACGCTTTCAACGAAGCCAACCAGCACGTGGCCACCAAGAGCGTGCCGATAAGCGCCGGCTCCGCCGCCCCCATCCTGCCCGGGGCCATGTCGGGGCAAACCGGCAAGCCGGCCGCCCAGGCCCTGTACCTGGCCCAGGTCGGTCAGGGCGCGTCCAAGGCCACACCGGCCGACGTCCCCGGGCAGGCCCCCAAGGCCACGCCCAAGCCGGTGGCAACAGCCGCCGCCCAGCCCACGCCCCGCACCCTGCTCCGGCCGGTCATGCCCGCGGCCACGTCCGTCACGCCCCTGGCGGCCATGGATGTTCCCGCCGCGCCCCTGGTGCGGGAATTCGAGACGGTCGATGTGCCGACCGGCGCGCCCGTACGCCGGGTCATGGCCGCCTACGCCGCCAGCCGACCCCAGGGATAGCCCCTCTTCAAAAACGCTCACGCCCGCCACGGCCATCGTGCGGGCGTTTTTCTATTGTCCGACGCCGCCATGGACTTCCGGCCGCTTCCCACGGTACAGCCCCGGACGGAGGCTCCAGTGGCCGACGCGCATCCCTTTTTCACGTTCACGAGCGAGATCCTGTCCTGGCGGCTCGGCGGCCAGGCGGCGACTCCTGTTCCCGGCACAGACGCCCCGTCCCCCGATCCCGGACGCACGGCCGTGCGGGTCGAGCGAGTCGTGCGCGCCGCCAGGGAGCGGCGGCATGTGCTGCTGCTTGGCCTTGGCACGGGCGATGTGGCCGCCGCCCTGGCCGACGCCTTGCCGCCGGCCGCATCCCTGACCGTTCTCACCCCGGACACCGTCGCCGCCGCAAGGCTGCGCGACGCGGGAAAGCTCGCCTGGGTAGGCCCGGACGGCAATCGCCAGCTTCTGGCCGACTCCTCGCGCCAGGCCCTTTTCTGCCTGCCGGCCATGACCGCGCCACTTGGCCCGCAAACGCTCGTCACTGTCAATCCAGAGCCCTGCCCGCCGGAGATCCGCCAAAGCCTCGTCTGGCTGCGGCGCATGCTGGCCGAAGTCGTGTCGTTGCCGAAACCGGACAAAGCCGCCGCGCCCGCGCCCGTAACCCTGGCCGTGCTGGCCCGACCGGACGAGCCGGCCCTGGCCGATTTTTTTGCCGCCTGCGCCGGGCTGGCCCAACGGGCCGTCATCGCCTGGGACGCCCGGGCCGTACCCGCCTCGGGCCGGGACGCCGCCTCCCGGCTGGGCATGCCCGTGCGCCATCTGGCCCGGCCGCTTTCCGGCGATTTCGCCGCCCAGCGAAACACGCTGCTTGCCGCCTGTCCCCCCGGGCGCATCCTCAGCCTCGACCCCGACGAACGGCCCGGCCCGGGCTTTCGGGAAACGCTTCCCCGGCTTGCCGCCATGCCCGGACTGGCCGGAGCCTACTTTCCGAGGCTCACCCTCTATCCCGACCCGGGCCACGTCAAAGCCGGGCATGGCCTCTGGCCGGACCTGCAATTGCGCTTTTTCACCAAGGAACCGCCCTCGCGCCCTCGCTACGTCCGTCCGGTCCACGAACGCCTGGAAGGGCTCGCCGGCCCCGTCGTCCTGGCCCTGGACGCCCCGTTGCTGCATTTAAACCGCCTGCTCACCGACGACGCGGCCGTCACGGCCAAGCTCGCGGCCTATGACGCCGCCGCCGGCCACCATGCCCACCGCCTCAGCCGCGACTACCCGGCCCTGCCCCTGGAATTCTTCACCGCCCTGGCCGCCAACGCCCCCGACGACAGGGTTTTGCTGCTGCCCGGCCTGTGGTAACCAGCCCCAGGCCGGCCTTCCGCCACCCCCGTGCAGTTGCCTTGCCGCCGGGGAGTGGCTACACTGCCTTGCGTCGGCTTGCGTCAGGCGGCAACGCCAGGGCGCTTCACAAAGGGACACGATGCGCATCACTTGCCCACAATGCGGCTACTTTCGGGAATTGCCCGACAAGAAAATTCCCGTGACCTCGACCATGGCCACATGCCCGAAATGTCGCCATCGGTTCAAATTCCGCACGGATAACGATTCCGATTCCCGGACCGCAGCCAACGACCGCGAGCCCATGCGGTCCCATGGCGACGTCTCGTCCTGGCGCAGACCCGGACCCGCCGCGCAGGCGGAAACGGCCGCCCCGCCGGTCACCCATTGGGAGTCCCCCCACCAGGACGACGCGCCCGAAGACCTCGCGCCGCCTTCCGACCGGTCCAAGGATCCCGCGCCAAAGGCCGAGGCCGCCGTCCCGGAAGAAGCGCCCGACGAGCAGGCGCACACCCCCTCGCGCGATCACCAATGGTCCCAAGTCGCGCAAGAAGTCGCCGCCAGCAGGCCCGAACCGGCGGCAACGGCCGGACACGACCCCGAGGTCGAAGAGGACGCGACCTCTCCCGCGCCCGGTGAAGACCGCCCCGGCGACAGGGTCCCGGCCGAGGACCCGCGCGACACACAAGCCACGCCCGGCGCAGCGCAGCGCGACGATCCAGACGATACGGCGGCAACCAGGGAAGATGCGGCCGAAAGCCCGGAGGTTCCCAAGAAAGGCCACGGCCAGAGCGACGGCCAACGGGCCAGCGACGGCGTGCGGGACATCTGGGCCAGACTCCAGGCCATGGACGCCTCGCCGTCCCGCAAACGCGCCGCCAAACCCGAGGCGCCAGCGGACGACGAAGACGAAGCGGACGACGCGCGGGAAAACGCCGACACGCCTCCCCGGGAAACCGTCACCGATCCCATTCCCTGGGAACGGGTGGACGCCTACGGGTTCTTCCCGGGCCTTTTCCGCACGCTCAAGAAAATCCTTTTCACGCCCGTGGAATTTTTTGGCGACATGCCCTTGGGCCGCCCCAAAGGCAAGGCGCTGGCCTTCAACCTGCTCATCAGCGAATTTCTGCTCGTCATCGACTTTTTATGGTCGATTATGGGCCTGCGGGCCAGGATCGGCGATCCCGGCCAGGCCGATCCCCTGGGGGCCGCCGCCGCCACGCCCGGGCTGGGATTTCTCATCGCGCTTTTGCTCGTGCCCCTGGCCATCACCTTCGGCATCTACCTCGACGCCTGGCTCACCCACCTGCTCTTGCGGCTTTTTCGCAGCGCCAACAAAGGATTTAACGAGACGTTCCGCGTGCTGTGCTACAGCGCCGCGCCAACGGTCCTTTCGGCCGTGCCCGTGGCCGGCCAGATCCTCTCCCCGGTCATTCTCGTCTGGTATATGGTGCTGCAGGCCATCGGGCTCAAAAAAGTCCACCAGGGCGCCTACACCCAGACCCTGGCCGTCATCTTTATCAAATGGTCCATTTATCTCTTTCTGCTCCTGGCCATGCTGCAAAACTTCACGCCCGGCCGATAAAGCCTGCCGTCCCCCTGGTCCTCTTGACGCAGGCTTCGGGAAACGCGAAGACACTGGCATGGAAAGCGTGCGCGGACGGACGGACCCTGCCCCGGGCTCTATCGCCTGGGCGATGACGCGGTGACGCCCATGTTGGCATGGTTGCGGACAAAATGGCGGAACATGGCCGAAAAGCGCCGATTGGCCAGGGAGATCCATCCCGAGACCTTTCGGACCATGGCCGCCGAACTGGCCGAACTGGCCGAGGTGGCTTCCAAGGTCCGCCCGGAGGAACAGGCCTTTCTGCTCAAGGCCAGGCGTATCCGCCGGGAAATGCTGGAGCTTGGGCGCATGGCCGCGCGCCCGGAATTTCGCATGCTTCCGTCGCGAAAACGCATCGAGCTGCGCGAGAGCCTGCTTTCCTCGCGCGAACAGCTCCTGAAAACCCTTTGCGACGCGCCCGTGGTCACCACCACGCGCCAGTAACCGCCCTTCGGCCCAGGAGGAACGCCATGCGCCGCCATCCGCGTCTCGCCCGTCTGCCCGCCTGCCTGACCACCCGCCTGGCCGCCCGCCTGGCTGGACTCGTTTGCGCCCTGGCCGGGCTGACGCTTCTTGCCGCCTGCGCCATCGAACCCAAGCTCTCCGACAAGAGCACCGTCTACATCGACAACTACACCCGCCGCGACAGCCCCGAGGTCTACGTCGAGCCCATGCGTTCGCCGCCGGCGCCCGTCTCGGCGCTCATGGTGCCCTTCGAGGTCACCCAGGACATGGCCGGATCCCAGGACCTGGGCGAACAGCTCACCCGGGTGGTCTGGCAGACCTGGACCCGGGACCGCGTCTTCCCCAAGATCCTCTACGAGCCCAAGCTGCGCGGGGCGAGCACACCGCAAGCCGTGGCCGTGGCCCGCAGGATGGGCCTCGATACGGTCATCGTCGGCAAGTTCACCTACGTCCTCTCCGGCGGCACCCGGGGCGACAGCGGCGTGTCCTTCACCTTCGACGTCATCGACGCCCGAAACGGCGAACGCCTGTGGTCCATGGCCGAGGCCGGCACCATGGAGACCGGGCTCGTCGAGGACTACATCCTTTTCGCCCGCAAAAACCGCATGCCGACCGATCCGCTGACGGCCATCACCTCCACGCTGGCCATGGACATGGGCGGCACCATGACCAAGTGGAACTACGGCTTCGTGCCGCCGCCCCCAGCCGGCCCCAACCCCGCGCCGCCGCAACCGGCCCCGGCTCCGTCCGGCCGCCGTCTCTGATCCGGCGAGTCACGGACTTCCCCAGGCAGGACAGTAAAAAAGGGCAGGTAATTACCTGCCCTTTTTCTTTCCGGCGCCTGTTGCCTGCCCGGGCCCGGTCGCGGGTTGCCGGAAAACGAGGGGACTGGTACCCGGCGGACCTGCCGCTTCTTCCTACTGGCCGACGACCAGGCGCATGATGTCGGAGGGGGTGCGGTTGTTTTCCAGCGACAGCTCCTCGAAGCTCATGTCGCCGAAGGCCGTGATGTGGTGCCGGGCCAGCCGCTGCACGGCCACCGAAAGCGGAATGTCGTATTCGCGGCAAAAGGTCTGAAGCATCATTTTCTCCAGCCCCGGCGGCGGGGTGGCCGGGATGGACGCGGCCGGAGCCGGGGGTTGGGCCGGCGCGACGGTTGCCGGCGGATAGCCCGGCTGGGAGGGCTGGACCGCTCCCGGCGTCGTTGGCGCATACCCCGGCTGGGAAGCGACGCCGGGGGCCGGTTGGGCAGGCTGGGCCACGGGAGCCTGTTGCGGCGCGGCCTGGACAGGTGTGGGCTCCTGGACGGGAGCCGATTGCTGGACGGTGGTCGGCTGCTGTTGGGCAGGGGCGCTTTCCTGCTCCTGGACCGGCTGGGGCGTCGCGGCCTCGGGCGTGGGCGTGACCTCCACCGCCACCGGGGCGGGCTTTTCCGTGCGCAGGGCCTCGTAGACGGCGATGGGCAGCACGTTGTTGGCCTTGGCCGTGTCGGTCAGCGTCCAGGACGGCTGGGCTTTCATCCCGGCGGCGGCGAGGCGGGACATGGCCGTGGCCTGGGGCAGGCCGTATTCCTCGCAGATATCGGAAAGCTTACGCCGGCCAAGGCCCGGGGGCGGGTCCTTGGGCAGCCCGGCCGGGTTGCCGCCCGAAGGCTCCATGACCATGCGCAACGCCTCGAACACCCCACCCGGGGCCACCCCGTTTTGCCGGGCGATCTCGGCCAGCGTCATGTTCGCGCTTTCGGCCTTGATGTTTTTAAGCCGCAGCAGGGCGAGCGCCTTGTCCTTGTCCATGCCCATGCGCCGGGCCAGGCTTTCCAGGGTCGAGCGCTGGGCCTCGGCATAGGGCGGCTCGCCGTAGGTCTCCACGGCCCGTTGCTTGAGATAGTCCGATACGGCGACCAGCTGGCCGACCGGCGGCATGCCGCCGAGGGACCAGACGAAAACCGCCACGGCCACGATAAGGCCCACGAAAAACGGCCTTGTGAAAAGCACCACCACGCCGTCGGCGTCGCGCAAGGCATCGAGGAGGGTCGCCCGGTTGCAGGCCACATGGGCCAGTCCGGCCACGACGAAAAGCAGGCCCATGCCCAGGTGCGCGGCCTCCCAGCTTGGCCGGGACAGGCCCAGAAAAGTCCAGTCGGCCCAGGAGGCGACCCGGGCCGCCGGCGCGATGAAGACCACCAGGGCCGAGAGCATCAGGAAAAAGAAGGAGAAAAGGAGAATCAGGAAGACGGATTTCTTGAACATGCGGGGGCTCCACCGCCCGGTTTATCAGTCGGGCGTTCGGGTTGTCCGCCCTCTAGCACGCCCGGCCGCATTTGCCCATCCCCGAGGCGGGGCCAAGGGCGGCGCGGTTGACGCCGCCCCCCAAAGACGCTACCTCCCGGCCGCAAGGTCGCCCGCCATCGTCGGCCGCGGCCAAGGCCCACGCCAAGGAGTATCGCCATGCGAGAGAAAGTCGAAGCCGCCCTGGCCAAGATCCGTCCCAGCCTCCAAGCCGACGGCGGGGATGTGGAACTGATCGAGGTCACCGACGGCGGCATCGTCAAGGTGCGGCTCACCGGCGCCTGCAAGGGCTGCCCCATGTCGCAGATGACGCTCAAAAACGGCATCGAACGCATTCTCATGCAGGAGGTTCCGGGCGTCAAGGCCGTGGAACCCGTCTAGCTCCGTCCATTTCCCGCAGCCGGCCGCGCCCCGGCCGCGTTTTCGTCCGTCACCTGGGGAGCCGCCGCGGCAGCTCCCTTTTTTCGCTTTGGAGCCTCTATGAGCACCATCGTTACCCGTTTCGCCCCGAGCCCCACCGGCTATCTGCATATCGGCGGCGCGCGCACGGCCATTTTCAACTGGCTGCTGGCCCGCCACACCGGCGGCAAATTTCTGCTGCGCATCGAGGACACGGACCTGGCCCGGTCCAACGCCGACATGACCAAATCCATCCTCGACGCCATGGAGTGGCTCGGCCTCGACCATGACGGCGAGATCACCTACCAGAGCCAGCGCTTCGACATCTATAACGAGTACATCGACAAGCTGCTCGCAACCGGTCACGCCTACTGGTGCTCGTGCACGCCCGAGGAAGTCGAGGCCATGCGCGAGGAGGCGAGACTCAAGGGCCTCAAGCCCAAGTATTCCGGCCGCTGCCGCGAGGCGGGCCTTGGCCCCGGGCCGGGCCGGGTGGTGCGGCTCAAAGCCCCGATTTCCGGCGCGACCGTGGTCGACGATATGGTCAAGGGGCCGGTCTCCTTCGACAACGCCGAGCTCGACGACATGGTCCTGCGCCGCCCGGACGGCTCGCCGACCTACAACATGGCCGTGGTGGTCGACGACGCCACCATGGGCGTCACCCACATCATCCGGGGCGACGACCATTTGAACAACACGCCGCGCCAGATCCTCATCTACAAGGCCCTGCAACTGCCCCTGCCGCGCTTCGGCCATGTGCCCATGATCCTCGGCCCGGACAAGAAAAAGCTCTCCAAGCGCCACGGGGCCACGGCGGTCATGGAGTACGAGACCGAGGGCTTCCTGCCCGAGGCCATGCTCAACGGGCTGGTGCGCCTGGGCTGGTCCTCCGGCGACCAGGAGCTTTTCTCCCGCGAGGAGCTGGTCCAGCTTTTCTCCACAGACAACCTCGGCAGTTCGGCCGCCGTGTTCGACAAGGCCAAACTCCTGTGGTTAAACGCCCACTATATCAAGGAAAGCCCGGCCTCGCGACTGGCGGTGCTGGTCAACTCGTTCCTCGAGCGCAAGGGCTATCCGCCCCAGGACCTGGAATACCTGGCCCGCATCGTGCCGCTTTTGCAGCCGCGCGCCCAGACGTTGGCCGAGATGGCGGACAAGACCGAATGCTTTGTCGTCCGCACGGACGATCTGGTCTACGACATGAAGGCGGTGCAGAAGTTTCTCACCCCCGAGGTGCGCGAGCACCTCACCGACGTACGCGCCATCCTCGAGGCCCTGTGCTGCTTTGACGAGGCCTCCATGGAGCAGGCGGTCGCGGCCTATCTCGAGGCCAGGGAGCTCAAGTTCAAAAAGCTCGCCCAGCCCATCCGCGTGGCCATCACCGGCGGCACGGCCAGCCCCGGGCTCTTCGAGACCATGGCCGCCATGGGCAAAAAGCGGGTGCTCGCCCGTATCGACCGGGCGCTGGCCCTGTAGGCCGGCACCCGCCACCCGATCTCTTTCCCGACGCTGCAAAAGCCCCCGGGCACGGTCATGGCCGTGTCCGGGGGCTTTTTGCATTGTCGCGCCTAAGAACTGGTCACGTATTCGACGCAATGAGGCTCGCCGCGCGATCCACCTGATTGGGCGACAGATCGGGAGGCACGTTTTCCCGTCCCATGGCCACAAGCACCATATGGCGGGCGCATTTCGTATTGTCGCCGCGACACAGTCTTTTCTTGAGCAGATTGGCGGCATTCGGCATGTTCTGCATCTTGTCGTTGAAAAAGACACAGCCGGCCAGGCATTCGCAATCGGCCATGGAACCCTCCTTGCATGCATTCCATACTGATGTAATGGAAATTATACCTTGCACCACCATACCATGTCCTAACCACAATACAATACGGCATGACAACCATCCGCAACCGCCCCCCCCGAGCGCCCTTCGCCTTTGCCGCCGCCGATGCTACCATGGTCCCATACCGGCGGGCCGCCGCCGTACGGAGCGTCCATGACCGCGATCACCCTGGAACTGTTGGCCGTTCTCGGCCTCATCTGCGTCAACGGCTTTTTCTCCATGGCGGAAATGGCCCTGGTCGCCTGCCGCAAAAGCCGTTTGCAGGCCCTGGCCGAGGCCGGCAACCGCCGGGCCGGGACCTGCCTGCGCCTGCGGGAACATCCGGAAACCTTTCTGTCCGCCGTACAGATCGGCATCACGCTGGCCAGCACGCTTGCCAGCGCCTACGGCGGCGCGACCCTGGCCGGAGAGCTGGCCGCCTTTCTCCACACGTTCCCGATCCTTTCGCCCTATGCTCACACCCTGTCCCTGGCCGGGGTGGTGGTGCCGATCGCCGTGATCACGCTCCTTTTCGGCGAACTGGTGCCCAAGCGGCTGGCCCTGGCCTGGCCGGAAGGACTGGCCATGGCCGCCGCGCCCGTTATGCGGGCGCTGCTTTTCGCCAGCCGGCCGGCGGTGCGGCTGCTCGGCCTGGCCACGCGCGGCGTGGTGGGCCTGCTCGGTTTCGACGGCGTGGACGGCGAGCAGGACGTGACCGAGGAGGATATCCGCGGCCTTTTGCGCGAGGGGATGCTGCACGGGGCGCTGGAACACGAGGAACATGCCATCATGGAGCGGGTGCTGCGGCTCACCGACCGGCCGCTGGACGTCATCATGACCCACCGCTCGAAGATCGACCGCGTCGATATCGACGCGCCAGCCGAGGAAGCCCTTGCGGCCATGATGGAAAGCCCGCACACCCGGTTTCCGGTCGTGCGGGGGGATTTTTCCCAGGTGCTCGGGGTGGTGCGGGCCAAGGACGTGCTGGCCGGCTATCTGCGCGACGGCCGGATCGATCTGGCCGGCCACCTGACGCCGCCGGTCTTTTTACCGGAGACCTTGCGCGGCCTGTCGCTGCTGTCGCGCTTTCGCCAGTCGCCGCGCCTGCATCTGGCCTTGGTGGTGGACGAATACGGCGACGTGGTGGGCATGGTCACGGCGGCGGACGTGTTCGAGGACATGGTGGGCGATCTGCCCGGGCTTTCCGGTTACGACGAGCCGGCCATGGTCGCGCGTGAGGACGGCTCGTTTCTCATCGACGCGGCCACACCCATGGACGAGGCGGCCGCCGCCCTGGCCCTGCCCCGGCCCTGGCCCGAGGACGTCAGCGAAGCCACCCTGGCCGGATTCCTGCTGGAACGCCTCGGCCGCATCCCGGCCATCGGCGACAAGCTCACCGCCCTTGGCGCGACGTTTGAAATCGTGGACATGGACGGCCGGCGCATCGACCGGGTGTTGGTGACGCCCGCTTTGAAAAAAACGGACCAGACGGGACCGGACGCGTGATCAAGAGCCAGGGGAAAACCTTGTCTTACAAAACGCGCCCCGCCATCCTCCTTTCCCAAACGAAAAAAAAGCGGCGCGCCGGATGACGCGCCGCTTTTGCGACCTTACTATAAGAAAAGGCTGGAAACGAAACTAGGCGGTCTTGGCGACAGGCTTGGTCACCGCGCCGGAGCGCAGGCAGCGGGTGCACACCGTCATGGTGGTCACTTCGCCGGAAGGCAGCTGGGCCCGCACCTTGACCAGGTTGGGCGAAAACCGACGCTTGCTCTTGTTGTTGGCGTGGCTGACGTTGTTGCCGCTCTGGGGCTTTTTGCCGCAATGCTCACAGATCTTGGCCATAACGAGGTTCCTCCCGAAAACATATGTCGCGGGACGGCCCGCCGGACAAGGTTTCCGGGCTGCCGCGACCGCGTGTTTTTTCGCAGTGACGCAAAGAATTTTGTGAGGTACATGGGAACGAAGGCATTGGCAAGCTTTTTCTTGACAACACACGGGCCACAGACTAGCACTCTTTTCTCCGCGAGGGAACCCATGTCCGAACTTTGGCTCGATATCACCGACATCCCGGCAACCGGCCGGGAGTTTTCGTTTTCCGACCAGTCCATCTGGACCGGATCCATCGGGGAATTCGATCTGCCGCACCGTCTCGACGTGCCGGGAACCGGGCTTGCGGCCACGTTCACCGTGCTGCCGCAAAACCGGGGGGCGCTGGTGCGGGGACGGCTTGCCGGCAAGGTCGTCACCCCCTGCGACCGTTGCGCCGAGGAGACCATGCTCGACGTCGCGGTCGATTTCGAGTTGTTCGAGGAAACCCCCGTGGATGGCGAACAGTCCCTTGAGCCGGGATTGCTGCGCCGCCGGGGCCAGGTGCTGGAACTGGACGTGGCCAGCCTTTTGTGGGAACAGTTCCTGCTCGCCCTGCCGGCCAAGCCCTTGTGCGACGAAAACTGCCCGGGGCTCTGTCCCCAGTGCGGGGCGTCGCTGAAAAACGGGCCGTGCTCCTGCTCCAAGGAGGAAGGCGACCCCAGGCTTGCCGTCCTGCGACAATTGAAGGTCCCGAACGGCTCGAAGCAGCGGCATTGACGCACAATCGCCGCGAGCCGCATATTATACGACATTAAAACCCTAGCTGCGAGGTAATCGCCATGGCCGTCCCCAATAGAAAAATCTCCAAGTCCCGCAAAGGTATGCGCCGCGCCCACGACCACGTCCCGGTTCCCGCCGTGGTGCTTTGCTCCTGCGGCGAGCCGACGTTGCCCCATCGCGTCTGCCCCAGCTGCGGCATGTACCGTGGCCGCCAGATGCTGCGGAAGGACGATGCCGAATAACAAACCGCGCATCGCCGTGGACGCCATGGGTGGGGACTTCGGTCCCCACGTGGTCGTTCCCGGCGCTTTGCACGCCGCCAGGACCGGCAAGGCCGAGATTCTCCTGGTGGGCGACACGGACGCCATAAACGCCCAGCTCGCCCGCTACGACGTCAAGGGCCTGCCGGTTTCCGTGGTGCACGCCACCCAGGTGGTGGAGATGCAGGAGAAGCCTTCCGAAGCGTTGCGGCGCAAGAAGGACTCCTCCATACAGGTGGCCTGCAATCTGGTGCGCGACGGCGCCGCCGACGGGGTCATCTCCGCCGGCCACTCCGGCGCGACCCTGGCCTGCGCCATGTTCACCATCGGCCGCGCGCCGGGGGTGGAACGTCCGGCGCTCGCCACCTTCATGCCGACCGAACGCTCCCACTGCGTCATCATCGACGTGGGGGCCAACGTCGACTGCAAGCCCTTCCACCTGCTCCAGTTCGGGGTCATGGCCTCGGTGCTCGCCCAGACCATGCTCGGGCGCGAGAACCCGGCCGTGGCGCTGCTCTCCAACGGCGAGGAGTCGGGCAAGGGCAACCACCTCGTCAAGGAGACCTTTGATCTCCTGCGCTTGAGTTCGCTCAATTTCGTCGGCAACATCGAGGGCCGCGACCTGTTCACCGGCAATGTGGACGTGGTCGTGTGCGACGGGTTTGTCGGCAACGTGGTGGTCAAGCAGGCCGAGGGCCTGGCCTCCTCGCTCGGCAGACTGCTCAAGGGCGAGCTGCGACGCGGCTTTTTCGGCAAGATCGGCACCATGCTGGCCTTAAACGCGCTCAAGCGTTTCTCGCGCCTGGTCGACTATGCCGAATACGGCGGCGCGCCGCTTTTGGGGCTCAAAGGCATCTGCCTCATCTGCCACGGCGCCTCCAACAGCAAAGCCATGTCCAGCGCCGTGCGCATGGCCGCCCGGTTCGTGGAGATGGAAGCCAACACCCACCTCTCCGCGGCTGTGGCCAAGAACATCGATCTGGCCGGCTCCCGCCGCCAGGCCGTCAACGACCAACGCTAACCGAGCCCCCTCCCTCATGAAGCACGAAGCCTACATCCGCGGCCTTGGCTATTACGCGCCCGAAAAAATTCTGACCAACGCCGACCTGGAAAAAATCGTCGAGACGTCCGACGAGTGGATCACCAGCCGCACCGGCATCAAGGAACGCCACATCGCGGCGCCCGGAGAAGCCGTCAGCGACATGACGGCCGAAGCGGCCCGCCGCGCCCTGGCCGATGCCGGCATGGACGCCGACGAGCTGACCCATATTTTTCTCTATACAGTCACCCCGGACTACTACACGCCCTCGGCCGCCTGCCTCGTTGAGGAAAAGCTCGGCATCAAGGGCAAGGTGGTCCAGGACGTCAACGCGGCCTGCTCGGGCTACATCTACGGCCTGGAAATGGCCCGGGCCGTCCTCGCCCTGCACCCCGAGGCCAAGGTGCTCGTGGCGGCGGCCGAGGTGCTCACCTCGCGCACCAACTGGGCCGATCGCCGCACCTGCGTGCTTTTCGGCGACGCGGCGGCCGCGGCGATCATCTCGGCCGGGGACCCTCGGCCGGGCGACGGGCGCATCGTGGACGTGCTGCTCGCAAGCGACGGTTCGCTCGGGCATCTACTCACCATCAAGGGCGGTGGTTCGGGCCATCCCTACAAGCTCGGCGACACCGTGGACGAGGACTATTTCCTTTTCATGAACGGCCGGGAGGTCTTCAAGCACGCCGTGCGCAACATGACGACCGTGTGCGAGGAACTTGTCGCCAAAAACGGCCTGGATATTGACGCCATCGATCTTTTCATTCCGCACCAGGCCAACCTGCGCATCATGGAAGCCGTGGCCAAGAAGTTGGCCCTGCCCGAGGAAAAGGTGGTGTCCACCATCGCCCGCTTCGGCAACACCTCGGCGTCCACCGTGGGCATCGCCCTGGCGGAAACCAAGGCCGAGGGCCGGCTTTCCCCGGGATGCCGGGTCCTTTTCGGCGTGTTCGGCGGCGGCTTCACCTGGGGCTCGGCCCTGGTCCAGTTCTGAGGAAGCGGCGCGCGCGTTCCCGGCGGCGACCATCCCCGGAAAGGCGCGAATAAGGCGACGGCGCGCGGGAAAACGCGATTGCCGTCACGGGGCGTTTCGGCTAGGGTGTCGCCCTGCCCGGCCGGGGCGGGACCCTGTCCCACGCCCCCGTCTTACGAAAAACAATCCGGCCGCGTTACGGGGAAACCTTCCACGCGCCGCAAGGAGTTGCGCCATGCGTACGGCACTGGTCACCGGCGGATCTCGCGGCATCGGCGCGGCCACGGCCGCGCGGCTTGCCCGTGACGGTTTCGACGTCCTGCTCACCTACGTCAGCAAGCCCGACGCTGCCGCGCAAGTGGCCGCAGCCATCACGGCCGAGGGGGGCAGCGCCAGGGCCATGGCCCTCGATACGTCCGATCCGGCCGCCGTCACCGCCTTTTTCGCCGAGCACGTAAAGGGCCTCGAACTGCATGTGCTGGTCAACAATGCCGGCATCACCCGCGACGGGCTGATCGCGCGCATGAAGGACGAAGATTTCGCGGCCGTGATCCAGGTCAACCTGATCGGGGCCTTCACCTGCCTGCGCGAGGCGGCCAAGCTCATGATGAAGCGCCGCGCCGGCCGCATCGTCAACATCACCTCGGTGGTCGGCCAGTCCGGCAATGCCGGCCAGGCCAACTACGCCGCGGCCAAGGCCGGACTTATCGGGCTGACCAAGTCCGCCGCCCTGGAACTGGCCCCGCGCGGCATCACGGTCAACGCCGTGGCCCCGGGATTCGTCGAAACCGACATGACCGCCGTGCTCCCGGACGCCGTCAAGGCGACCTTTGCCGAGCGCATACCGCTCAAGCGCGCCTGTTCCCCCGCCGAAATCGCCGCCGCCGTAGGCTACCTCGCCAGCGACGACGCCGCCTACGTCACGGGACAGGTCCTCGGCATCAACGGCGGCATGTACATGTAATGCAACGTTTAGGATAAATCCGGCCACTATTTGGAGGAAACCATGTCTGTCGCGGAAAAAGTCAAAGAGATTATCGTGGATCAGCTCGGCGTGGATGCCGGCGAGGTCAACCCCGACGCCAAGTTCGTCGATGACCTGGGCGCGGACTCCCTGGACCTGACCGAGCTCATCATGGCCATGGAAGAGGAGTTCGGCGTGGAAATCTCCGATGAAGACGCCCAGCAGCTCCAGAAAGTGCAGGACGCCATCTCCTTTATCGAAAAGAAAAAGGGCGAATAAGCCCCAAACGCCCTGTCGACCGGGGCGGCGTGCCAAGACGTCGCCCCGGCCGCGGACGGAAGCGCCATGACTTTAAATAGGGTAGTCGTCACCGGCCTAGCGGCCATCACCCCCATCGGCAACGACCTGGCTACGAGCTGGACCAATCTTCTGGCCGGCGTATCCGGTGCGGGCCCCATCACGCGTTTTGATGCCACCGCCTTCGATACGCACTTCGCCTGCGAGGTCAAAAACTTCGACGAGAAGGCTTTTGTCGCGCCAAAGCTCGCCAAACGCCTGGACCGCTTCTCGCTGTTTGCCCTCTCCGCCGCCGCCATGCTCATGGAGGACGCGGGATACAAGGTCGACCCCGCCGAGGCGGCCGATGTGGCCGTCATCATCGGCTGCGGCCTGGGCGGCCTCGAAACCCTCGAGGCCACCCATACCAAGCTGCTGGCCCAAGGGCCGTCGCGGGTCTCGCCTTTTTTCATCCCGACCATGATCGCCAACATGGCCGCGGGCCAGGTGTCCATCGCCGTCGGGGCCAAGGGCCCCAACATGTGCACCACCTCGGCCTGCGCCTCGGGGATGCACGCCATCGGCACGGCCTTTACCGACATCCGCCTCGGCCGGTCCTCGGCCGCCCTTTGCGGCGGCGTGGAGTCCACCATAACCCCCCTGGCCGTCGGCGGGTTCAACGCGCTCAAGGCCCTTTCCACCCGCAACGACGATCCGACCAAGGCCTCGCGCCCCTTTGACGCGACCCGCGACGGCTTCGTCATCGGCGAGGGTTGCGGCCTGCTGCTGCTCGAATCCCTGGAACACGCCAGAGCGCGCGGCGCACGCATCTACGGCGAGGTGATCGGGTACGGCGCGTCGGGCGACGCGTTCCACATGACCGCACCGCCCGAGGACGGCGAAGGCATGGTCCTGGCCATGCGGGCCGCCCTGCGCGAGGCGGGCCTGGCACCGGCCGACATCGCGCACATCAACGCCCACGGCACCTCCACGTCCTTAAACGACGCCTGCGAGAGCACGGCCATCAAGACCGTGCTCGGCGAGCACGCCAAAAAGGTGCCCATCACCTCCAACAAGTCCATGATCGGGCATTGCCTGGGCGCGGCCGGCGGCATCGAGTCGGTCATGAGCATCAAGACCATTGTGGAGGGCATCATTCCGCCCACCATCAACCTGGAGACGCCGGACCCGGTCTGCGATCTGGACTACACGCCCGGCAAAGCCAGAAAGGCCGACGTCGCCAACGTCCTTTGCAACTCGTTCGGATTCGGCGGCACCAACGCCTGCATGCTGTTCAAGGCTTTCGTCGAATAGGCGGGTTTCGGCCCGATCGGCCGCCACCGCAATCCTTTAACGGGGGGAGGCTCGATACCCGAGTTTCCCCCCGCGCGCTTTGGGAGGAGAGGCCCATGGAAGAACTGCTCATCGCCGACCCCGAAGTCGGGCGCGCCGTGTGCCTGGAGATAGACCGGCAAACCGGCAAGCTCGAAATGATCGCCTCGGAGAACTTCGTTTCCGTGGCCGTGCGCCAGGCACAGGGCAGCGTGCTCACCAACAAGTACGCCGAAGGCTATCCCGGCAAGCGCTACTACGGCGGCTGCGAATACGTGGACATCGCCGAGGATCTGGCCCGCGACCGGGTCAAGGCGCTTTTCGGGGCCGGCTACGCCAACGTGCAGCCCCATTCCGGCTCCCAGGCCAACATGGCCGTCTACTTCGCGGCCATGAAGCCCGGCGACACCCTGCTCGGCATGGACCTCTCCCACGGCGGCCACCTCACCCACGGTTCGCCCGTCAACTTTTCCGGCCGGCTTTTCAACATCGTGTCCTACCACGTGAAAAAGGAAACCGGCACCATCGACTACGAAGAGGTCGAACGGCTGGCCAAGGAACACAAGCCCGCCGTCATCATGGCCGGGGCCAGCGCCTATCCCCGCATCATCGACTTTGCGCGCTTTCGGGCCATCGCCGACGAAGTCGGGGCCAAGCTCGTGGTGGACATGGCCCACATCGCCGGGCTGGTCGCAACAGGCCACCATCCCTCGCCCATCCCCTACGCCCACTACACCACCTCGACCACGCACAAGACCCTGCGCGGCCCGCGCGGCGGCCTGATCCTCTCTTCCGAGGAGTTCGGCAAGTCGCTCAACTCCCAGATTTTCCCCGGCATCCAGGGCGGCCCGCTCATGCACGTCATCGCGGCCAAGGCCGTGGCCTTCGGCGAAGCCTTGAAGCCCGCCTTCAAGACCTACCAGGGACAGGTGGTGAAAAACTGCCAGGTCCTGGCCAAGGGACTCATGGACGCCGGCTACGACCTGGTTTCCGGGGGCACGGACAACCACCTGGTGCTGATCGATCTGACCAACAAGGACGTGACCGGCAAGGACGCCGAACATGCCCTGGATCTGGCCGGCATCACGGTCAACAAGAACACGGTGCCCTTCGAGACGCGTTCGCCCTTTGTCACCTCGGGCGTGCGCATGGGCACGGCGGCGCTGACCACACGCGGCATGGTCGAGGCGGACATCGAAAAGATCGTCGGCTGGATCGACGCGGCCATCGCCTCGCGGGAAAACGAGACCAAGCTGGACGAAATCCGCAAGGACGTGCAGACCTTCGCCAAGGGATTTCCGCTGTTCGCCTGGTAGAAAAGACTTGGGGGTTTCCCCCAAGCCCCTGCCGGGGAGCTTATTCTCCCCGGTTCATATAGCGCATCGGGCTGGTGGGACTTTCGTCCTGCCGGCCCGATGTTGTTTCAAGCCGGGAGCGATTACTCCTTTACAACCAGTTAGTTGTCCATCCGATGGTGTCCCAGGGAGCCGACGCCAACGCTGCGCGCGCCCTGGCCACCGGCCGCTATCCCGAGGCGGAGCCGATGATCGTCAGCATCGGCGTGGTGTGCATGCGCGAAGGCGACACCCTCGACAGCCTGATCAGCCGGGCGGATGAGGCGCTCTATGCGGCCAAGCGCGCCGGCCGCAACGCCATATGGCAGTCCTGAATCTTGCGAATACCAACAGAGAAATCCCCCGGGGACACTGTCGCCGGGGGATTTGTACGTCAGGCCTGCGGCCGGATCGGGAAGCTGGGCTTTGCGTTTATTGCGCCCAGGGGCTGCCGAACCCGGTGCCGTCCAGCGGCTGCGGCTGGGTGCCATCGCCGTAGCCGAGCCCAAGACCGAGACCGAGACCCGTTGTGGGGGTGCCGGTACCCAGACACGTTCCCGCAAGCGATCCAGCAACCCCCTGCGGCGCATCGTCGCCGTCCATCCACCACGGGCCGGACCCCAAACCGTTTTGCGCATAGGCCATGGCACTTGCCAACACCGTCAAAGCCAACACCGTTCCCATCAGGAGCTTTTTCATCCCAATCCCCTTTGTCTGATTTGCATCGTTGGGAAGCAAAAGCGATGCCATAATGTTTCTCTTAGCATATCAACAGTATAGAATTATACACAAAACAAGTATGTTTAAAATATATACAGGTGCAGCACAACAATTGTCTCTTTTTCGTGCACATGGATGATCAAGATACAATAAGTAGCCCCCTGCGCAACAGTCATTTTCCCAGCAATAAAACAGTTCACACTAAAATATACATACACGCTATGAAATACACCTTTCCCATATGCCCGCGCCTTGACGCCTTCCCCGCCTTGGTCCACTCTCGCCGCTCACCCCCTTTTGAAGTTTTTCGGGAGGGAGTGGGTCCGGGGGAGGGAACCCCTTTTTGCAAAAAGGGGTTCCCTCCCCCGGTTCCACTCCTCCGTACGGAGTCGCCACCATGGATAATCGCCTGCCCTGGCCAGAATATTTCATGCGCATCGCCTATCTCGTGGCCGAGCGCAGCACCTGCCTGCGCCGCAAGGTTGGCGCCGTGGCCGTCAGGGACCGTCGCATCCTGGCCACGGGCTACAACGGTTCGCCGTCCGGCACCGCCCACTGCCTGGATATCGGCTGCCTGCGCGAACAGATGGGCATTCCCTCGGGCGAACGCCACGAACTGTGCCGAGGCCTGCACGCCGAGCAAAACGTCATCATCCAATGCGCCCTGCACGGTGTGCCCATCGCCGGCGCGCACATCTACTGCACCACCCAGCCGTGCCTGATCTGCACCAAGATGCTGATCAACTGCCAGATCAGCCACATCTATTTCAGCCAGGGTTATCCCGATCCGCTCTCGGCCAAGATGATCGCCGAGGCCGGCATCGGCTTCGAAGTACTGGAGGGCGAGTATGGCCCCTGCTGATGCGGATTTCATGGCCCGGGCCCTGGAGCTGGCCGAACGCGGCCGGGGATATGTCATGCCCAACCCCCGGGTCGGCGCGGTACTGGTGCGCGACGGGGCCATCGTGGCCGAAGGCTGGCACAAGGTGTTCGGCGGGCCCCATGCCGAAGTGGAATGCCTGCACGACGCCGAAAAAAAAGGCATCTCACCGGCCGGCTGCACCATGTACGTGACCCTCGAGCCGTGCAACCATTTCGGCAAGACCCCGCCGTGCTCGCGAACGCTTTTGGACGCGGGCATTGCCCGCGTGGTCGTCGGCTGTCTGGACCCCAATCCCGTGGCCGGCGGCGGGGCCGCGCTGCTGCGCCAGGAAGGCGTGGAGGTGACGGTCGGCGTGCTTGACGCGCAGTGCCGCGAGGCCGTGGCCGATTTCATCACCTGGCAGACCCTGGGCCGCCCCTACGTGACGGTGAAGCTGGCCATGACCCTGGACGGACGCATCGCCACCCGCACCGGCGACGCCGCCTGGGTGAGCGGCGAGGCATCCCGGGAGCGCGTCCACGTCATGCGCGCCGCGTCCTCGGCCGTGATGGTCGGCGGCGGCACGCTGCGCGCCGATGATCCCCGGCTGACCCACCGTCTGCCGGAGAATCACCCGCTGGGCCACAATCCCCAGCCTCTCGGCGTGGTGGTCACGCGCCAGTTGCCGGCCGCGGACGCGCCGCTGGCGTTGCTCAAGGAACGGCCGACCCGGCTCGTTTTCCTGACCGACGCCAAGGCGGCCGCGTCGCCTGTCGCCACACAGCTGGAAAAGGCCGGGGTACGGGTGTGGGGACTGCCCAGGGCAGCGGACGGCGAAGGGCTCGATCTGGCGGCCGGGCTGGCCCGGTTGCGCCGGGAGGCGCGCGTCTTCGCGCTGTTGTGCGAAGGCGGTGGCGCACTCGCCACCAGCCTGTTGGGGCAGGGGCTTGCCGACGAACTGGTTCTTTTCTACGCGCCCAAGGTCCTTGGCGACGCGGCGGCCGTCCCCGGGTTTTCGGGGCTGACCGTTGCCCGCATGGCGGATGCGACGCAACTGCGCTTCACCGCCATGGAACGCGTGGGCACGGATGTCATGGTCCGGCTGCGCCCGCCGGCTTAGCGCCCGCATAGGAAAAAACAAAAAAGTCTTTGAGGTCCTCGACGTTCTTATCGAAAAGAATACCCGTAGATTTGCCGATGAAAAAACGGAGCGTCACTTCCGTGATGCCGCCCTCCGGCGCGTAGTGCTCGTAGAGATAGGGCGTATCGGACGAGGTGTCGTGGTCACGGTCGATAAGCAGTTCGCTTTGCCCCGCCGCATAGGAAACAAACCCTTTGATCCCGCCATTTTGTGCCTCGTTGAACAAAACGGGGCGCATGTTGACGGCAAAATACCGGAGAGCCCGTTCCGGTCGCAAAACGAGGGTCAATTCTCCGGGAGCCTCGTTATAATCCGTGACTTCCACCTGGGGGCGATCCGATGATGCCCCCTGGAAAACGAGCCCCTTGGTCCGGCAGGACACCGTTACCCCCGCCTGCCCGCCCGAAGCGACAATGGTCTTGCCATCGAACACCAAGGGGACGTTTTTGACCGCGTCATACGGAAAATTGCGGGGCGGTACGATCCTGGCATTTCCCGCATCGCCGCCCCCTATGGCCGCGGCCAGCTCATGGGCAATCAAGGTGTTGCCGATTTTATTCGTGTGAAAATCGTATGGCGTATTATACGGTTCCGTCCGGTTCCGATAATAGAGTTTCCGGAAAAGAGGCAGGCAGTCCACAAAGGCGATGCCCGCGCTGTCGAGCCGTGTGTTGAGGACGGCCGAAGGCGCATAAAGATCGGTGAGGATCTGCGACCTGTCCGGAATGCTTAAAAAGAGGAACTGCGCCCCGGTCGCCGTCACATCCCGACGCAGTTCGAGAAGATTGCGAAAATAGGCTTCCCAGCGCCCGGCGATCTGTCCGATCGTGCGCTGATCGAGGATGCGCGCGGTCGTATTGATGATGGCCGCCTGTTCGTCCGTCACCGGGCCACTGTACCGCCCGGCGTACCAAGCCTTGTCGGCTTCGGAACTCCCCGCCTGGACAGGCTTGGGCAGGCCAAGTTTGTAGGCCAGGGCGGATGCCGCCTGCACCAGTCGCAGATTCTTGAACGCATCCACGACCCGGTTATATTTTTTGGGCGGGAATCGGTTCGTTCTTCGAAAGGCCCCACCATTCATGGTTTGCACGTCATTATAAAAAAACTGGCAAATGACGATATCCGGATGCAGTTTCCAGCCTTTTTGCTGCCAATAGTCCAGTTCGTCGACAATATCGAAAAAAGGGATGCCGGAATTAAACACTTCGAACCGGGTATCCGGATAACGCTGTTCCAAAAAACGGCGCAGCAAGGCCGGATAGGTATAGGCGTCATCGACCCCTACGCCGAAGGTGAAGGAATCCCCCAGGCACAAAATCCGCACCGTCTTCCCGCGCGCCTGGGTAGCGGCGAGGCCCGGGGCCTTGCGAAACCCCTGCGCGTCGGTCGTGACATGATAGGGAAGCCCTTGGATCAGATTGTCGACAACGGCCGTATTGGGCGGAAGATCGCCAAGGAGGTTGTCGTAAAACGTGTAATCGACATAGGCTGGCGCGGTCTTGGCGGCATAGCGGAGGGACATCTCCACGCCGGCCAGCAGAACCAGTGTCATAAGCGTCACCAGACAGACCGTTTTGACGGCGGACCATTGAACCTGCATATCACCTGATACTGTACCGTCACCCCGCCCGCAGCAAGGCTGCCGGGGATCGCCCCCTGGCGGGATGCGGCTTTTTTTGTGGTTGTTCCGTAAGACGCCGTCGCAAAGCCCACGGCGTCTTCCGTTGCGAGGTCGCCGAGGCGGACCGGCGGCCTAGTCCATCCGGCACAGGTACTGCGTGACCGTTTCCTGGTCGATGGTGAGCGTCGGCCCGGACTCGGTTTGCGCAAAGCGCGGCGAGTGGAACGGATCGAACTCGTGGGGCGCGATCAGGCCGTTGAATATCTCGCGCAGGGCCCGGGCGCCGATGCGGCTGTTCTTGACCGCCGCCTCGGCAATGGCGTCCACGGCCCCCTCCGTCACCGCCAGCCGGATGCCCATGTACCGGAAGTACTCCATGGTCAGGCGCAACGGCGAATTGGCGGATTCGAGCAATATCCGGCGCAACTCCTCCTTGCCCAGGTCGTCGAGCACGGCAATGGAGCCGAAACGGGAAATGAACTGCGGCATCATGCCATAGGTGAAAAGATCGGCCAGGCGCAGGTAGTCGCACAGCTTGAACCGGGTCACCGTACGCACCGAAACCGTTCCGTCGGCCCGGCGCTCCACCTCGGAAACCTCCTTGAGCCGCCTGTCGTCGCGCCGGTTGACAAGGCAGCCGTAGACCTGGTCGTAAAGCTCCTCGAACGCCCCGCCGCAGATGAAAAGCAGCCGGCCCGTATCCAGGGCCAGGTCGACCTCCGTCTCGCGCCCGTCCTCCATGACCTTGGCCCGGTAGAGAAACTGTTCCCCTTCGAGCATGGTCAAAAGCGCATACTGGGTGGCGATGCCCGAGACGTTGGGCTTGCCCGAGATGCGCCCGGAAATCTTGTCCACCTCGTCCACGCACACCGTGGCGTTTTCCAGGTATTCCGTCAGTTCGGCCGCCGTGAGATGCGCACCGAAAAGCACCCTGGCCCGCGCCTCGAGCTTGGCGAAAAGCCGCGCCGTGCGGTCCTCGCCCACCACCTCGGCGGCGAGCGTGTTGGCGTTGATGACGATCATGACCCGCAGTTTGGCCAGCGAGTCGTGGGCCTCGTAAAAAGCGGCGATGGCCTGCATAAGCGTGGTCTTGCCCGTGCCGGAGTTGCCGACGAGCAGGACGTTCGGCGCGGGCAGGCCGTGGATGTGCTTGTAAAGCGATACGCTGATGCGCGTAAGCAGGTCTTTCTGGCCGAGCACGCGCTTGGCCAAAAAAGCGTCGATGGCAACCGGGAGCAGGGACTCTTCCATGCGCGCATCCTTTCTGGTTTTCCTCTTCCTACCTGCTTCGAGCTGCCCGGACAAGCGCACGGGACGCCCCCTTGCCGGCGCGCTTGGTTTTTGGGGGGGCATTTGCTAAGAGGCGGGAGCGCAAGGTGGCGCGGCAACCGCTAACCTCCCGGGATTTCATGCCGACGCTCAATATCGCCGACCTGCTTCTCGCCATAATCTGGCTCTTTTTCAGCATCCGGGGCTACATGCGCGGTCTGGTCAAGGAAGCCGGGTCGCTGGCCGCCATCGTGCTGGGCTTCTACTGCGCCGGCGCCTACCACAAGGCCCTGGCCCCGCACCTGACCGATTTCATCTCCGGCAATTACGCCGGCACCGCCGCCTACATCATCCTTTTCACCGCCACCCTGCTCGGGGTCTGGTTCCTGGCGCTCGCCATATCCGGCATGGTCAAGGTAACCACGACCCAATGGGCGGACAGGCTTTTCGGCGGCGCCTTCGGCCTGGCCAAGGGCGTGGTGCTGACCGCAGTGCTGCTTTTTCTCATCCACCTGGCCGCGCCGCATCCGGATTTCCTCAAAGGGTCGCTCCTGGTGCCCCAGCTGGAAAAGGTCAGCGTCAAGCTCGCCCGCTACATCCCGCCGGACCTCAACGAAAAGCTGCGCAACCTCGGCAAGAAGGACTCGGCCGCGACAGTGGCGCCCGCCGCCGTGAAAAAGAAGGGCGAACCGGACAAGGCGCCGACCGTGAAAAAAGCGCCCGAACCCGAAAAAAAACCCGCCGAAAAGCCGAAGGCCGCCCCCGAGAAAAAACGGGAGGAAAAGCCCAAGGCCCAGCCCGAAAAAAAAGCCGTCGACACGGAAAAGAAAACGTCGCGGCATAAAAAGACCGCCACGCCCGCCCAGGAAACGGCGGCCAAGACGACATCCCATGCCAAAGCGGCCCAGCACGCCGCAGCAACAGAGAAGAAACCATGAGTGCAAACACCACGGCCGAAGCCCTGGCCCGCTTGCAAGGCGTGCTCGACGCCCTGCTCGCCCCGGACGGCTGCCCCTGGGACAAGACCCAGACCCCCCGCAGCCTGTGCGATTACGTCATCGAGGAAGCGTTCGAACTGGTGGACTGCATCCGCTCGGACGACCCGGCCGGCACGGCCGAGGAACTCGGCGACGTCCTGTTCCTGCTGCTTTTCATCGCCACGCTGTCCGCCAAACGCGGCGACTTCACCCTGTCCGACGCCCTGACGGTCGCCTCGGACAAGATGGTGCGCCGCCATCCCCATGTGTTCGGCGACCTGAAGGTGGAAACCCGCGAAGAGCTCCTCAAAAACTGGGAACGCATCAAGCGCACCGAAAAAGACAAGGACCATCAAGGGCTTTTCGCCACCCTGCCCAAGGGCCTGCCGCCGCTTTTAAAGGCCTACCGCATCCACTCCAAGGCCGCCCGGGCAAGCTTTACCTGGGAATCCGACGCAGCCATGCGCCAAAGCCTCGACGCGGAAAAAGCCGAGCTCGACGCCGCCGTGGCCTCGGGCGACGCCGAAGCCATGGCCGAGGAATTCGGCGATTACCTCTTCTCCCTGGCCGAATACGGCCGCCGGCTGGGACTCAAGGCCAACAGCTGCCTGGACGTGGCCAATAACAAATTCCTGACGCGCTACAAGGCCATGGAAGCCCTGGCCAAGACGCGAGGCCTCGACCTCGACAGCCTGGACATGACCGCCAAAAACGCCCTGTGGGATGAAGTAAAGAAAGGGTAGAAAGGGAAAAGATAGGAAAGTGCGAGAGGGGAACCCTTTTTGAAAAAAGGGTTCCCCTCTCGCGCTCTCCCCTCC